>DATJAY010000024.1 GCA_035515795.1 Candidatus Acidiferrales bacterium
AGCTCGGAATATTAATAGAAGAAGAAAGCGTACCAATTCCTGATGATGTTCGCGGCGCGTGTGAAATCCTGGGACTCGATCCGTTGTATATTGCGAACGAAGGAAAGCTCCTCGCATTCGTCTCGCCGAAGGAGTCTGCGAAGGTCTTATCGGCTATGCGAGAGCATCCACTCGGCAAGCATTCTGCAATAATCGGAGAAGTCGTGGATGAACACCATGGCACGGTCGTCATGAAAAGCAGGATCGGCGGGACGCGCGTCGTCGATATGCTGACCGGGGAACAGCTGCCGAGAATCTGCTGAAGATAAGGTCCTGACCAAAATTCCTATTCATTTTTCTGCTTCCTTTCATTATCTTAATCATTGTTTTCTTATGACAGTTATTGCTGCAAACGATCGTGATTAACGAACAAGGTGGTAGAAGATGAAAGGGATTAGATTTTTTTATAGCTCATTGTTTACCTTTTTTTTAATGACAGCTGTGGGATTTTCCCAGGGGATGGCGAATGGCGATTTCCTCACTCATGCCATCGACTCAAGCGTCAATCCGGCAGCCGATTTCTTCAAATTTGCGACAGGCACATGGATGAAAAACAATCCGATTCCGCCGACTGAACGCGCGTGGGGAATCGGTAACCTTGTCCAGGAAGAAACATACGCAAGGCTGAAGAGTATATTGCAGGACGCGCAGGCTTCCAATGCCTCGAAGGGAAGCAACGAACAGAAGGTCGGCGATTTTTACTTCACAGGCATGGATTCCACAACGATTGACAGCCAGGGAATAGCCCCGCTTCGACCGGAATTGGATAGGATCGACTCCATAAAAAATAAGAAAGACTTATACGATGTCGTTGCACTTCTTCAGCGTGAAGGCGTGAATGTAATGTATGGTTTGTTTATCGATCAGGATCAGATGAAGAGCGATGCTTATGCGATGTACCTGTGGCAGGGTGGACTTGGCCTGCCCAACAGGGAATATTATTTCAGAAACGATGAACGTACCAAAAGAATTAGAGACGAATACAAGAAACACGTGGCGAAAATGCTTGAGCTGGTTGGCGAAGATTCGATTACTTCAACCGCCAACGCAAACGATATCTATCAAATTGAAGTATTTCTCGCCGATTCGTCGAGGAAATTGGAGGATCTGAGAGATCCTTACGCAAATTATAATAAGATGTCGATGACAAATTTGAACCATGAAAATTCTGATATCGACTGGACTGAAATCTTCGCGGATGAAGATGTGAAGGGTCAGGATTCGGTTATCGTAGGCCAGCCCGAATTTTTCCACGAGCTCGATGTGGCAGTGAACAAATTCAGCATTGCTGAGTGGAAGGAATATCTGAGATGGCATCTCGTAAATACTTTCGCGGACAGGCTCAGCAGTCCGATTGAGGTTGAGAATTTTCATTTCAAAGGGACGATCATGGCCGGCGTTAAGGAGCAGAGGCCGAGATGGAAACGGGTCCAGGATGCGACGGAGAGTGCCATGGGCGAGCTGCTTGGACAGGTCTATGTCAAAAAGTATTACTCTGCTGAAACTAAGAAGCGTTACGAGAGTCTTGTCAACAATATGATCTCTGCCTTCGCAGAGCGAATAAAGAACCTTGATTGGATGAGCGATTCAACAAAGCAAAAGGCGCTTTACAAGTTGAGCAAGTTGACAAAGAAAGTCGGTTACCCGGACAAGTGGAAAGATTTTTCAAAGTTGTCTGTCGATAAAGGCTCTTATGTCAGGAACACCATAAATGCAAATATTTTCTGGTTCGACAGAGACGCGAACAAATTAGGGAAACCCGTCGACCGATCGGAATGGGACATGACGCCGCAAACGTATAACGCCTATTACAATCCTTCGAATAATGAGATCGTGCTTCCTGCCGCGATTTTCATAATACCGGGCGTTCCGGATTCGCTCATCGATGATGCGGTCGTTTATTCGTATGCAGGCGCGTCCACTATTGGACATGAGATGACCCATGGCTTCGACGATGAGGGGAGACAGTATGATGCCCAGGGAAATCTGAGAGACTGGTGGACAAAGGGGGACGCAGAAAAATTCCAAGCGAAGACGAAGTTGATGGTTGATCAATTTGACGATTACATTGTTCTTGACAGCATGCACATAAACGGGAAGGCGACGCTCGGTGAAAATATTGCCGATCTTGGCGGACTTGTAATAGGTTACGATGCGTTCAGGCAAACAGAAGAATATAAAGAAGGGAAGCCCGTTAATGGACTGACCCCTTCACAAAGGTTCTGGATGGGTTACGCATACTCGTGGCTTGGTCATGCAAGACCGGAAGCGTTGGCGCAGCAAGTTTTGACGGACGTTCACTCTCCGAATTTCTTGCGTGTGAACGGACCACTGAGCGACATTCCAGAATTTTACAAAGCATTTGGAGTCAAAGACGGCCAGCCGATGTGGAGAGCTCCGGACAGGAGGGTTAAGATCTGGTGAGAGATGGTCGAGAGCGAAAAAGATCCCAAACTTATTGCACTGCAATTTAATAATTGCATAAGTAATCGTGACGTCAAGGGGCTTGGTCTGCTCATGACTGAAGATCACGCTTTCATCGACCGCGATAATAATGTGTCCAGAAGCAGAGAAAAGATGCTGAATGCATGGTCAAAATTTTTCGACATGTTTCCAAAGTACAGAAATACTTTTGAGCGCATCGAATCCAGGCACAACTGCGCGATCATGCTGGGATTTGCCTGTTGGTCTGAAGAGAATCAACATGATCCGGCAATTTGGACCGCCACGATCGCAGACGGCCTCGTGGCGGAGTGGCGCATCTATCATGACACGGAAGAAAACAGGAAGAAATTCGGACTTAGTTGAATGTATTCACGGAAGAGAGTGGAAGTCTACTTAAGCCTGACGAAAAAGGAGATAAATTTCTTCGGCCAATTTAAGAAGCCATACGACATTCAAATATTTCTAAATGAAATCCCGTACGACGCTAAGCCTGGTACAAGTTCACCGAGCGGAGTCATTCGCGAGAGGAAGGCAAATTGTTTTGAAGGGGCGTTATTCGGCGCGGCAGCCTTAAGAATGCTTGGACACAAACCGCTGATCGTCGACATGATAGCTGACAACGATGACGATCACGTAGTTGCAGTCTTCAAGTACGACAACTTTTATGGTGCGATTGCTAAGTCTAATACTACGATCCTGCGATTTCGTGAACCTGTCTACCGTACTTTAAGAGAACTTGTGATGTCATATTTCGATTTCTACATAAATACCATCGGTGAGAAGACATTGCGGAGTTATTCTAATCCGGTCGACCTGTCGAGATTTGACAACCGAAATTGGATGACGACTGAAGAGAATCTTGATTTTATCGGTGATTATTTGAGCGGCATAAGGCATAACAAAATCTTAACTGCGAGACAAATTCGCAGCTTGAGCCGGGCAGATGCCGGTCTTGTTAAGCTTTGTTTCAGCAACGCTGTCGAAGAAGGAGTTTATAAACCTGAGGAGAAATAGCGAGATGGCATAGAAGCTTGATCAAAGAGATCGCAATGTTGGTTGATTATTTCGAGGGGCGCCATTAAATTTCTCCATATCGGTTCAGGGATTCTGGAAAAACATCGAGTTGAGTGCAATGATATCTTTGGAAGAAATCATATAGAGCACTTAATATCTAACAAATGGAGGATGCATGGGTAAGTTGAAAATTTCGATCTTGATTCTTTCCGGGTTTGCGATAATGATGTTATCCGGGTGCAGCAAGAATAATACCGCAACGGGACCGCACGACCAGCAAACCGCGAAGCAGCGAGTCGACCAGGCTAACCAAATTTTCATACCAAAATTGGCCGAGATGGTTATATCGAACGGCCAGGACACGGCGAGCTTTAATATGTCTGCGGCAACATCATTGTACCAGGAAGCCTTGAACGCCGATCCGGACAACCTCGACGCCAACTTCGGTATGGCCGCCACGGAGTTCTTTACAATCTTTTCAAATCCGTCCATCAGGACCGTTATCGGAGGGAATCCGGCATTGTCGCCTGCACCGTCGTCTGCGTTCAGCAAAAAGGGAGCAATTACCGGCCTGAGCAGTTCGATTCTCTCCCGCTCGAAATCGATGATCGCGCTTCTTAGAGATCCTCTCTTTCCTCTTCGAATCTATAAGAGCCTCAGTGCCGGAGATACTACTGTCGCACTCAGCGATTATCAGGGAATCATCGAGACGGTCGTTCTGCCGGCGCTCTCGGATGCGATCACTCATCTGAATGTAGTGGTTCAGCACTCGGACTATATTTTCTACATCCCGCCTCAACAACTCGGTGAAAATTCTGGAGACTCAATACGAATTGGACTCACAGAGATATATGCTCTACTTGCGACGTGCCAGATTGTCGACGCGACAGGTTCGCTTCTCGTTTCATACAACGTCGATTACGATGCTACCGATTCGTCCGCCGTCGACCAGGCATGGCAAACCAATTCAGCCTTTCTTGCGTTACGCACAAACGGAGCGCAGAGGATGAAAGATGTGAAGACCAACATTATCGGCGCTGCCAACAGCATTCAGAACGGCATCACATTCCTCATTCAGCATCCAAGCAACGGGATAATAATATATCGAACTGAAGATGGCCCGGAATTAACCGACATAAAGAACGCGATGGACTCCGTGAAGCAGTTCCTGTCCGGCCCTGTCACGGTCTCTGGAGATTTCAATAATACCGGTGTGCAGACCACTCTGACGATAAACTTAGGGAAACTTTTTGATAACGCGATTCCAAACTTCAAACAGAAGCTTCCATCTTACACGGTAGGCGTTCAAAAAGATGGAGATGCCTATGATGCTATCCTTACTTGGCAGGCGGCATCTTTTTCGACATGGACATTCCCGGATCCTACATTCAATGGAATTTTCCCGGGAATTACAACCGATGCGCAGTTCAAGCAGGCATTCGGAATCACCGCCGCGTCCTGGATGCCATACGTGATTATTTCGGCCAACTAGTCGTATTCGACTTAGTCGCTGACCCAGCAAAGTGTGTAGAGTATCTATTGTTGTGGTGGCAATACTTTTCGGCTGCCGCGTTGCCACTGCCCAGGATATACTAAGTCTCCTGCTCTCGGGAGATGCGCGGTCCAGGTCAATCGGAGGAAATCCTTTTTCATCTCTGGATGAAGGGAATCTCTTATCATCAGAAAGCACGGGGTACGTGCACTCCAGCCTGAGGTTTGATTTCAAAGATGATGACATCTACCGCGAAGCCTGCTCTGATGGCACTGAGACTTTGCTTCAGAACATCAACAGGCAGACCGACTTGTCTCTCGCATTGTCAGATGAGCCAATGGGCCCGAGGTTGGGAATCAGCGTCAAATCCTCGGGCTCGTCGGCGATCATGGATCAGTCTCCATCTGAACATGCAAACTATGAGGCGGAGCACAGAACGGTCATGCTGAGTTACGAAACGCCACTCGGAAGTTTGATGCGCGTAGGGGTTGCAGTAGGACGTTCATATAGGAGTCCCCAAAAGTATGCGGCCTACGAAAGCAGGTTTTCGTTTCTTCTCCCGGCGGGGATTCTCCTAAATCTGAAGATGGGAAGCTGGGAACATTCCCAGGCTCTACAGCTTCAAATCTCCGGCACGGACGGCCTTTTGCCGCTGGACTATGCGCAAAGGGGGGCCGATTTCACGCTTCGAGTTCCCGTTGGCGCCCTGTCAGTCTTAGCTACCGGACATGAGGATTTCATTTCGTCGGCGGCAAATTCATCGAGAGCATTTGACACAAGGTTTACACCCGATGGAGTGGACTACGGCTACGGGTTGCATTGTCTCGCTACCATCGGAAACGGCTGGAAGGGACTCTTGTCTCTGACCAGAGCAGTTGTTGAGGGAAACGGTATATTTTGTTCCAGCGACCAGACCTACGGTAAGCTTGACGAGTTTGGTTTTGAAAACACTGTTGCTCAGGGAGCCGTTCAATCCGTCGGTTCATCGGGTGGACTCATCGAAGCTGATGTCAAATGGCAATCCATACGCGGCAACGTTGAGGGCTACGCCGAAGACTGGCCCTTCGTAAGCATATTTGATTCCCCCATTCCTGTTCGCGAGAATGTGCAGGCTTCAGGTGGAATAGACATAATGCAGATGCATGTCGGTGGGGAGACATCAGTGAGCAGGCTGCTCAGATGTGCTTTCGGGGCGAGTATCCTTAGAGCAAGGCCTGATTTTAAGCTGGAATCCTGGGAATCCAAGTACATCGTGTTCGGCGTGAGAGGCTACAAAGAGAGAGGCATCTCTGTAAACCTGATCGATGCTGCGATCTTGTCAGCGGGCGTGCAAATGAAGTTATGGCCCTTTATTGTCGGTTACTCATTCACACAATTTGTCCCCATATACATTGGTCGGTCAAGTTCAACAGGCGAAGGTTCTGTTTCTTCCTCACTGTCAGGGCAAGGCCATGCCAGCGGCGGCCAATTCCATCGTCTCACCATCGAGTACGAGTTCTGACCGGCAATCCGTTTCGCTGCGACTTGCAGAAAGCAATCACGTGTGTAAGAATCTATGGTGAACTATTCGGGGGAAATGATTATATTAATTTAATAAATAAACACCTTCCCGTCGTAAAAAGACAAACGACCGGGGGTGTTCAGAGGCCGGGATTTGGTCTTCTAATCGAATGTCCCCATCCAGTTCATCCTTGACGGAGTTCATCTTCCCCGCAATTTTATCATAACATAAGAAAGGTTTAAATGAAATCAGCATCTTTTGTGCTGGGCAGACAAATAACGGATTTGCTCGAGGCACAAGGAATAACAGTGGCAACGCCGGTCCAGGAAGAAATTATTCCGGCGATTGCAAACGGACAGGATGTGCTCGCACAATCTGAAACGGGATCGGGAAAGACACTGAGCTTTGCAATCCCAATTATCGAAAATCTTCAGAGGAGCGATGGACTGCGGGCGCTTGTCCTTGTACCGACGCGGGAGCTTTGCATGCAAGTCACGGGAGAATTCTTCAAGTATTCGTCAGGCAAACATCTCGGCATCGTTTCGGTGTACGGCGGAGTCTCAATCAGTATGCAGGCATCGAAACTGCGCAGCGCAAACATTATTGTAGCAACTCCAGGGAGGCTCATCGACCTGATGAACAGGAATGCCGTGAAGTTGTCTTCCATAAAATATTTTGTCTGCGATGAGGCTGACAGGATGTTGGATATGGGATTTATCAGAGACGTCGAAAAAATCGCGCGCCAGCTTCCGCCCGAACATCAAACGATGTTGTTCAGCGCGACTGTATCGAAGGAGATCGAGAGACTTGCAGGGAAGTATCTGCGCAACCCAAAGAATGTGCGGTTGGCGTCCACGGTGAAGCCGATATTCCTGCGGCAGACATATTGCACTGTTGCGCCCGAACGGAAAATGGATTTGCTGGCTGGTCTTCTCAAGGAAGAGCGTCATCTGGCGATAATTTTCTGCAACAGGAAACACATCACCGTGAAGCTCGCAAAGAGATTGGGCGGAATGGGCATACATGCCCGCTGTCTCAACGGCAACATGTCGCAGCCGCAGCGCGAGCGCGTGACCAGCGAATTCCGGCAGAATAAATTCAACGTACTTGTCGCGACAGATGTGGCTGCACGCGGTCTTGACATAGACAACGTTTCGCATGTTTACAATTATGAGATTCCAAAAGATGTTGAATCTTATACGCATCGCGTCGGACGAACGGCACGTGCGGGGAAAAAAGGTGAGGCGATCTCACTCGTCGCGACGGAAGATGAGAAGAAATTTTTTCAACAGATACTCTTCAAATACCGCGGCGAAATATCACTGAGAGATACCGGCGAAATGATGAGGTACCCTGTCCCGAAGGGATCCATTCGGGCAAGTGTCAACATCCTGAAGCCTGAGCACAACGAGAGAAAGTCAGGGACTGCGTGGAAGAAAAGATGGCATCGAATGATGGGCCACGAAGGTAAGGCGCGTTAGCCGAGCCTTCCTATTTCGTAGTCTTCTCTTCCAGGGAAATTGTTGCTCCGTGGCAATATGATCTCTGCTAATTTCGGCCTCAACGAAATTCACGAACGTTTGAATGTTATATTGTTCAATGAGGAGACACATGAAAGAAAAAAGCGATGGTAAGCTCACGATCCAGGTTGCCACGGCAATTCCCAAGACGCTGCATTCGCGGGATTCTGCCGACAGGTTGGTCAGGACCGCCGTAAGTTTTTGGAGAGCGAGGCCCGACAGAAGCAAGAAAGATCTAACTGCGTTGGTCCTCGATTTCAATGGCATCGCACAACTGTCCGAGTCTGCTGCAAGCGCACTCGTCGAGTTTCGCCTGGAATTCTCGGGGGATAACGACCCCGCGATAGAGTTTTCAAATATGACGAATTCCGTCAAAAAGACCTTTGCAGGGGCCGAAAAATCTTTGCGTCGATTTCAAAAGAGGATTAACGGGCGGGGAAAGAAGAAGAGCAGTTTTATTATAGAGGTTTAGGCTCTTAAGGAAAAAGTAAGCGGGGGTGAAATACATCCGGTTGCGTCCGTTACGCTGAGATAGAAACTCGATATCTTCTTGAGAAGTTTGTTTTTTCGAGAACCCGCGCAAATTATTTAGCAAGTCCAGTTAGTTGAGTCTTTTCCTCTCTTATGACCCTGCGTAAATAGCGCGACTATAGCCCCCTTCGAGGAACTAATCCCTTTGACTGATTTCATAATGACATAGGATTCTGTATTTTGACTGTCAATGAAAAGTGTGTCCAGGTTATTTCCCGAGGGCTCATCTAGAATTTGTTATCGATACAGGAATACGTGAGATTGTTTTATTGAGCAGCGAACCTGAATCAAAAGGAAAAAATCATGAGCAAAGGTCAAAACAGTAAAAAGAACACAAAGAAAGAGCCGGCGAAATCCAAGAAGGAAAAGAGAGCGGCTAAGAGAGAGAAGAAGAATGAAAAGTTGAATCGGGGGCTTGTCAACGAATAACACCGTTGAGGTGCTGATGAAGGCAGCTTCGTTCTGAAGCCAATGCATCCGGATTATTTAAGAAGACCCCCGATTAGCCGTCAACCCACCGCTCCGAGGAACTAATCCCTTTGACTGATTTTATGATGATACTGGCTTCTTTATTTTGGACATTGACGAAAGGCAACGGTAAGAGAGGACGAGCAGCACCAATCCATTCTTTCTTTCAACTGCACGGAAGTCAACTGAACGTTAAAAACAGGAGCCATTATCAAACGTAAACTTCATATAGGAATAATCGACCTCGTAACGAAGGGGCCGACGCGTGCTCTATGGGCGCGTGTAATGAATGCAAACTTCGCGAGCATCATGCCGCAGATACTTGGAGTGTGGTGCGAGGAGCTGGGCCACGATGTTACGCTCGTATGCTACACAGGTTTTGAAAACTTAGTAGACGAGCTTCCGCAAAATGTCGACATAGTTTTTATCGGTGCGTTCAGCGAGGCAGGACAGACAGCGTACGCACTGAGCAATCTTTTCAGATCGCGCGGCGCCATCACCGTACTCGGCGGCCCGCATGCGCGCTGTTATCCGCAGGATGCGCAAAAATATTTCGACTACGTCGTTGGTCTGACGGATAAAAAGGTCATCGAAGAGGTGCTCAACGATTGCTCGCAGCATCGGCCGGTCGGCTTGCACCTCACAGCGAAGCAGCAGCCCGCTTCGATTCCAGGAGTGCGTGAGCGATGGAAGTTTATCGAGGCGACGCTCAAGAAAGCGCCTATAGTAAAATTGGTCCCGATGATCGGGAGCTTGGGATGTCCTTATACATGCAGCTTCTGCATTGATTCTGTCATTCCTTACCAGCCGCTCGACTTCGGTGTGTTGAAGGAAGACCTGTCGTTTCTTCTCGAGAAGTTCAGACGTCCGGTTGTCGGCTGGCACGATCCGAATTTCGGAATAAGATTCGACGACTATATGAACGCTATCGAAGAAGCAGTACCTCCGGACAGCATAGACTTTATTGCCGAAAGCAGCTTGTCGTTGTTATCGGAGGAACACGTAAAGAGGCTTAAGCGCAATGGCTTCAAAGCAATTCTGCCCGGGATTGAGTCATGGTACGAGCTTGGAGGGAAGTCCAAGACGAACGGAATCTCCGGCATGACAAAAGTCAAGCGCGTCTCTGAACACGTTAACATGATCATGCAGCATATCCCATACGTGCAAGCTAATTTTGTCTTAGGACTCGGCACCGATGGCGGTACAGAGCCTTTCGAGCTTACGAAAAGGTTTTTGGATTTGACGCCCGGAGCTTTTCCGGGTTACTCGCTTCTTTCCGCATTCGGCCAAGCGGCGCCTCTCAATCTGGAGTACCAACGAGCGGGCCAAGTCCTGCCGTTCCCGTTTCACTTCCTTGACAATAATCACGCGATGAACGTGAAGCCGAAGAACTATTCGTGGCCGGAATTTTATGACAATGTCATCGACCTGACCAAGTACACTTTCACCTGGAAGGCTATCATGAAACGGTTCAGAGCAAATGGCGAGATCAAACCGCGCTTAATGAATGTGGTAAGGGCCGTTTCGTCGGAAGGGTTCGGTAGAATTAAATACTTCACCGAAGTAAGGCGGCTGCTGGAAACCGATTCGCAATTCCGTGGATTCTTCGAACGGGAGACGACAGAAATCCCGAGATTCTATTCGGACCTGATAAGAAAGGACTTGGGCCCTCTGTGGGACTGGCTTCCGCCGGGAGCGATGTACCATGATCCGAACGCTTACCTCAAAGCTGAAAATAACAGGACAGAGAAAGTGTTGATCAGGCAGCCTGTTCTAGTGCCGCAATTAGTTGAGAAGGGAAAAGGCTAACCGAGTTTGTCGGTAATGCCCGATTTACCACGCTAAGCGAAGCAAGCCGCTTTCTCCATTGTCGATCATGCGACGATGAATTATGTCAACGCGGTACATCTTCTTGAGCATGATTTTCTTCGAGAATTAGTCATAAGACCATCTCCATATCCTCTCCAGTTGCTCCTCGATTGCACAACTTTGGCAAATTCCTTAATTTATACAGCGTCGCAGCCGTCGGCATCCGTCCTTGCATCCTACCGGCGAAGCGTGAGACAGAAGTCAAAAAGGCAGGAATGTTTGGCCGAGAAGATTCGAGTACTTATTATTGAAGATAACCCTCTTTTGCGGGAGGGTATTTCGTCGATAATCAAGAGACAACCGGACATCAAGGTTGTTTCCGAAAAGGGGCGGGGTAAGACCCCTTTGCAGAAGATCCGCGGCTTGAAACCTAATGTACTACTTCTTGACCTTGGATTGAGAAGCCAGAGCAGCATTGAGATCGTTAAGGTGGTAAAAAAGGATTTCCCCCAGACAAAGGTTATTGTGATGGACCTCGTTCCGACAGAAGTTGAGATATTGATGTTTGTTCGTGCCGGTGTGTCGGGATTTGTATTAAAAGATGCGACAACTGCGGACTTTCTAAAAACCATTCGGGCGGTTGCCCATGGGAAGAAAATTTTGCCTCCGTTAATGACCGGATCGCTTTTCTCCCAGATCGTGGAGCAAGCGGTCAATGGGACAATTCCTCCGCGGGTAATGGAAGCCGTTCGAATGACAAAGCGCGAACGTCAGGTGATTCTGCTGATAGCGGACGGGTTGTCCAATAAGGAAATCGCCAACAAGCTTCATCTTTCGACCTACACTGTTAAGAGTCACGTCCACAACATACTTGAAAAGCTATTGCTTCAATCCCGCGTTCAGATTGCCAAATATGCACTGACGAACACCGAGCTGATGAAAGCGGAAGAAAGCATTTCGCTCATAGAAGAATAATCCCGCACTAAGAAGAGTTAGTCCCTCTTTCATCCTATTGAGCTATATGTTCGAGCCCGGCCACTCGATAGCTTATAGACGTATCCAGATTATGAAATCGTTTCTGCCTCATAAAGTCGGGTCAGGAAACGTCTTTCAATTCTCCGAAAGATTTAAGGGACGAACACTTAGGAGCATTCGATGAAGAAAACGAGATTGTTGATTATCGAGGATAATCACCTGCTTCGAGAGGGGCTCGTGGCGGTCCTTAAGCGGCAAAAGGACATCGTACCATTTGCCGTGTCGAGTGATGGCGAGAGTACAATTCTAAAAATTCACAAGCTGAAACCGCACCTCATATTGTTGGACCTGGATATTCGCAGCCAAAATAGTTTGCATACGGTGGAAACTTTGAAAAGGGAATTTCCAGAGGCAAAAGTAGTCGTGATGGATCTTGCTCCGTTGCAGGGAGACATACATCGCTATGTGAAGGCGGGCGCATTGGGTTTTGTTCTCAAGGATACAACGCTCGATGATTTCCTGATGACGATACGCACGGTCGCAGAAGGGGCAAGGGTTCTACCGCCCAAATTTTCAGATACCCTTTTTTCTAAGATTGTTGAACTCGCGATCAAAAGCAAAAGAATCACGTCAACAGAGCCGGTGCGCATGACGAAAGCCGAGAAGGAAGTTTTTGTTCTCATTGGCGACGGTCTAAGCAACAAGGAGATAGGGAGAAAACTTCGTATCCCCACACGCACCATCAAGGTTCACGTCGAAAACATCATGAAGAAACTAACGTGGCACAATCATTTGGAAGCGTCGAACCACAATTACTCTGACGCGGCTCTCAAAACAATCGTCGGAAGCATTTCTGTCGTGCGCGGTTAGCTTCACGCCGGAAATCCGGAATGGACCTTTGATGAGCACGCAGGACGCCGGGGATCGTTTCGTGAATGAAAGCAAGTTGGTCGTATGGATTCTGACTCAATTCACTCAAAAGACAACCTGAATCTGTAATCTGCGCCAGGCTTGGACGGGGTGAGAATATGCATGTATGTAGGTTTCGCTATCGAAACGCTTGATCAGTTTGTGTTGAATTTTATTTAGGCCGGGCAATAACAGTCACCTCCCGGTGTGTTCGTTGCCGGTCTGAACCCAATTATTTATTGACATAATTGTGATCCGATTACCTTTTGGCCTCGGTTCGTCGGGTCTTGTCCCTCGATATTCCCTCTAATACCCCTCAATGTGATTCCGTGTATCTTCCGTATATCTTGCGTGTATCCTTCGTTTGTGCTATGATTAAACCGGTTGTATGGTTCGGATTACTCGGGTCAAGATCCTATTTCCCTGTGGGAAAGGTTCATTCAATTCTTCAAATCTTGATTCTGTAGCTTATAGAAATAATGGTAAGTTGAAATGGCACGATTAGACAAATCGGTTATCGGGAAATTAAGAGGCGCGGTCGGCGATGTCGTATTCCGACAGAGAAATGGAAAGGTCTTCGTCTCCCGAAAGCCTCAAAGTTTCATACCCGGCACCGATAAAGATTCGGTGGACAGAAGATTAAAGTTCGCCTTCTCCTCAAAGCTTTCGAGCACGATTTACTCGCTTCCCGACTTAGCTTCTCTCTGGCGGCAGGCTGCGCCGCATGGGAGATCGGTTTACCACTTTATCGTGCAGGTTAATATCCCTCTGGTTAACCCTTATGCGGTCACCGAGCGTACCACCATAACTCCTCCGCAATCGGGTTCTTCGACAGGCAGCGGGTTCGTCATCGATTGCACAAGCGCCATGATTTCACCCGATGCCTTCAATGTCGAATTCGCGCCTGTCGGCAATTCAGCGGGCATCGACTTAAGCAGGGAGCAGAATGCGAAGGTTGCCTGCGTTTTATGTCTGACTAATCCTACTGATAAATCGCTCCCCAAATACCAGTTCGTATCGTGTGTGTCGGAGTCGAAGCAGATCGTATTGGGCAGCCCGTTAGTATTCAGCATTCCCCTGGCAGGCACTGAAGCAGCGAAAGTCCGAACCTATGAAGATAAGAAGCTTCTCTGTACCATGATAACCCTCGATGCAGAACGCAAGCCGGTGAGATATTCAGGTACGGTGGTTAAATAATCGGGAGTTAGGTTTCCCGAGCGGGAGCTTAGCAAGAAGTTACAAATACATTCATCTCACGCGGTGAATATAGCCGCCCCTAATTGTGTTATCAATAGGGGGCAGGATTCCCTATGATCCATCATCCGGACGGGTGGTGGTGACTCAGTTTGAATATTCGCCTAAGACGGCACTTGTCATGCCAGCGAAAGCTGGCATCCGGAGCCAAGGACTGGATTCCGGCATTCGCCGGAATGACGTTGGAATTGAAAGTGAGTCACTACCGGACGGGTTTACAGAGGGATGTAGCTCCCTTTTCATCCCTTGGAGGCATTCTTCGCTGACACAATCAGATGTATACTTCTACTACGACAATTGGGGCCAGATCCGGAAATCCGGGATGGGCTCACAAGAAGAGAGGAAACGATACAATGGAATGGAAACGTATCAAAAGAGAATTGAAACGATTATGGGAAAGTATTTCAGGTTATTGGGGAAAATCATTGGAAGAATTGCTGGCAGGCATGTCGGCCAAGTATAAAGGACTCACCGGAATCTCCTGGCTGAATGCTCACCGTCTGTTTGATTTTCGGAGATGGCGGTTTGTCCGCTTCAGACTTTTCCTGTGGCGGAAGGACATGAACATATTTATTCACAAGAATTTATTTTTCTCTAAGTTAATATAGCTGGGATCGTCCTCCGTATCTCAACGGGCAATCGATTTAACAAAGCCGGACTTGTTTATTCTCTAGGTAGGAGAAATCCTCGGTCGCCGAATGGAAGGGAGATAGTAAGCCGTTTGGCGACACGAGGTATGATGTCAATCTTGTGAACTCAAAGGAAAACAGATGGGACTAAAAATAAAGACCATCGACAGAAAATCGGAATATGTTGTTGCATTGCTAAAGACCTTATTGGCCGATGAATACGTTCTCTCCATAAGAACACGGGAAGCATACCAGTACATACATGGAAGCAATTTCGTTGAGCTGCGTAAGCTATTCGAGGCTCAATATAAGTCCATGGATATCATTGTCGTTGAGGTTTCTCATCGCGTTCGTGATCTTGGCCAGAATGCTCTGGCTACGATCGAAAACTCCATTGAAGCCACCCGACTTGGTCAGCACAACGAGAAACTCAAAGGGCAGCATCCAATCATCGAGGCTTTGCTTGACGACCACGAATCCATGATCCGTGAGTTGACAAAGGTAAGCCTCGCTGACGAAGAGATTGACATAAGTACCGCTGAATTTACGGCCGGGTTGCTGAGGCAGCACATTGAAATGTCAAGGGCACTAAGAAAATGGTTGTAATAGATCTGTCTTTGAAAACATGAAGTACGGACGCGCATAAATGAAGTTTGCGGCAAGGATGTTTCGAAGAAAAGTGGAAGCTGTTTCAATCCAGATAGCATTTTCTAAACACGCGCCATCACGAGGTGATACTTTTCTTTGACACCATCCAATGAATGTAGAAATTGCATAGAGATAATCACGAGAACGTGCGACAAAGCTATGATCACGACAGACAAGAAGCATTAGGAAGGTTTATCATTCGCTATCGGGAGAAACGGCAGAGGACATCACGGAACGTACATCATCTGTTACTGCAATAAATCGTATCGCCTTCATTGGCAACTATCTGCCGCGTCAGTGCGGCATTGCCACTTTTACAACTGATCTGTGTGAGGCCATGGCAGCCGAATACAGTGGCAAGACTTTCATCGCCTTGCCTGTCAACGACAACGAGGAGG
Organism: Candidatus Acidiferrales bacterium; assembly: GCA_035515795.1. NCBI lineage: Bacteria > Pseudomonadati > Acidobacteriota > Terriglobia > Candidatus Acidiferrales > Candidatus Acidiferrales bacterium. The sequence goes on from DATJAY010000024.1 coordinate 15,633, forward strand.
GTTACGAATACCCGGACCGAGTCCGGTTTGAGTTGACGGAGAAAGATATCGATTCATATCGCCGGGCCGCAGGCTTCCTTAACATCAACAACGTGGATCTCGCTTGTCTCCAATTCGAATACGGGATTTTCGGCGGACGGGCGGGCAGCCATATCCTGGCGCTACTGCGCGAATTGCGCATGCCGATCGTTACGACCCTGCACACAATTCTCCGTGAACCGGATCAGGATCAGCACAGAGTGCTGGAAGAAGTCGCAGCAGTATCCGACCGCTTGGTCGTCATGAGCGACCGAGGTGCGGAATATCTTCAGGAGATCTATCATGTAATTCCCGAGAAGATAGATCGGATTCCGCATGGCATCCCCGATGTGGCATTTGCCGACCCGAGTTTCAACAAGGATGTGTTCGGCGTCGAGGGCAAGATCGTCTTACTAAGTTTCGGATTACTATCGTCGAACAAGGGGATTGAGACAGTCATCAGTGCTCTTCCCAATATTTTGTCGCGTTATCCGAACGTCGTTTATATGATCGTCGGGGCGACCCACCCTCATGTTATCCAGCGCGAAGGCGAGACGTACCGGATGTCTTTGCAATGGCTGGCACAGGAGAAAGGTGTGGAAGGTAACGTGATCTTTTACAATCGGTTTATCAGTTTAGAGGAACTTGTTGAATTCATCAGTGCGGCAGATATTTACATTACACCTTATCTCAATAAAGCACAGATTACTTCGGGCACGCTAGCATACACACTCGGGGCAGGCAAAGCGGTCATTTCGACGCCTTACTGGTATGCGGAAGAAATGCTCGCCGAAGGACGAGGTGCGCTTGTTCCTTTTCATGACCCTGCAGCGATGGCCAGCCAGGTGATCAGCCTGTTGGGCAATGAGTCGGAACGACAAGCCATGCGCAAGCGGGCATACCTGTTTGGACGCGCGATGGTCTGGCCGCAAGTGGCAAAGTGTTATATGGAGAGTTTCGAACGCGCCCGGGCTGAGCGGCGACATTCCACTCCGCCCGGATTCGCAGTGAAAGCGCTGGACAAGCATCCGGGCGAGTTGCCTCCTCTCAAGTTGGAACACTTGCGTCGCATGACGGACGAGACGGGTATGCTCCAGCATGCGCTTTTTACTGTGCCGAATTATCAGGAGGGTTACACCACCGACGATAATGCGCGCGCACTAATGGTAAGCGCCCTGCTGGAAGAGCTCGGAAACAGTGAAGCGTTGGAATTAGCTTCGCGGTATCTTGCTTTCATCTGGTACGCCTTCAATCCTGGATCGGGCAGGTTCCGCAACTTCCTGGATTATGGACGGCAATGGCTCGAAGAAAAAGGTTCGGATGACAGTCATGGCAGGGCTTTGTGGGCACTGGGCACGGTGTTGGGCCGTTCTAATACATCTGCACTTCAGAGCATGGCAGGCAGGTTGTTTGAGCAAACCCTGCCGGCTATTTCGGGTACGACTAGCCCACGGGCCTGGGCATTCGCACTCATCGGCATTCGTGAATACGTACATCGGTTTGCCGGTGATCGCCGGGCGAGTCAGGTGCGAGGAGAATTGTCCGGGCGGCTTCTCAAACTCTATCAAGACCATCGCGTCGATGAATGGCGGTGGTACGAAGACGTGCTGACTTACTGCAATGCCGCGTTACCACATGCTCTGCTGCTATGTGGTGAATCAATGTCAAATAAAGAGATGACCGATGCCGGATTGGAGTCGCTTACCTGGCTGATGGGATTGCAACTCACCAATGGCGATGGCGGACACTTTGTTCCAATAGGGTCAAATGGCTTTTATGAGCACGGCGGCAAACATGCACGATTCGATCAACAGCCGGTAGAAGCCCAAGCGACTGTATCGGCTTGCCTGGTCGCACACCGGATCACTGGAGACAAGCGCTGGCACAAGGAAGCCCGGCGTGCGTTCGAATGGTTCCTTGGGCGTAACGACCTAAACCTTCCCCTTTATGACCCTACAACGGGTGGTTGCCGCGATGGCCTCCATCCGGATCGCCCGAACGAGAACCAAGGGGCGGAGTCTACACTCGCGTTTCTTCAAGCCCTATTAGAACTTCGACTGGCCGACAATACTCTTTTATCAATGGAGATACAACATCAATGAGTAATCATTTTCCGGAATTATTTCTTCGCAATAAATCGAACCCAATCCTGACCGCAGCCAATTGGCCTTATCCGGTCAACACCGTCTTTAACCCAGGTGCTACGTTGCTGCAAGACGGAACCACACTGCTTCTTTGCCGTGTTGAGGATCGACGCGGACTTTCACACCTTTGCGCTGCCCGTTCCGCAAACGGCGTGGACAACTGGCAGATTGATGCCCAACCCACCTTGATGCCCGATCCGGAACACTTTCCCGAAGAATTGTGGGGTATCGAAGACCCACGCATCACATTCGTACCTGAATTAAAAAAATATGCCGTCGTCTATACAGCTTACACTCGCGACGGCCCGGGCGTCGCTCTTGCGTTCACGGAAGACTTCTCGCGCTTTGAACGTTATGGCTTAATCATGCAGCCGGAGGACAAAGATGCTGCTCTCCTCCCTCATCGTATTGACGGCCATTGGGCGTTGATTCATCGTCCGGTCGGTGCGCCCGGCGCACACATGTGGATCTCCTACTCGACCAACCTGCGGCACTGGGGTGGTCACAAACTTATGTTGGAAGCGCGCCTCGGAGGATGGTGGGACGCCAATAAAATCGGACTTTCACCTCCACCTATCGAGACTCCGCAAGGTTGGCTCGCGATTTACCACGGAGTACGGGAAACCGCCGCCGGCTCTATTTACCGGCTTGGACTTGCGTTGTTTGATTTGCAATCGCCGGAACACTGCCTAATGCGCAGTGATGAATGGATGTTTGGCCCTGAAGAATCGTACGAGCGGCTCGGGGACATCGACGATGTCGTTTTTCCATGCGGGTGCACCCTTGCCCCTGATGGTGATACAATTCGAATGTATTACGGTGCCGCTGATTCGTCTATTGCGCTGGCCACAGGCAGTGTTCACGCCATGCTCAAATGGCTCGACCAGCATAAAGGGAAACTACAAGAAAGAAATCATTGACATCGTGCGGGCGTACAACATAATAAAACAGGTGACATATGGTCGAAACTAAACAAAATTCTTCGGTAGAATCCACAATTGATATACGGATTATTGGTCTCAACACAGACAAAACCCGCAGAATGATCGGGTCAGAGACAATTTATCAAGTGTATTTTGAACTGTCGGGAATTCCACCGTTGGCGTGGAGAACTGTGTTTGAGCAGGAGTGGAAGGCATTGAATGCAGGACAACCTCTGTCATTGCAAGAGACAAGTATCGATAGAGCATTTCTTGTGATGCACTGTCCCCTTCAAGAAGTTGCAATGCATATGTCGGTTTTGAAGAAAGCGGTTGCCGCAACCAATATTGCATATGAGCAGTATGTACGAAAGCAAGCGGCAGAACTGAAGGACCGCGAAGATGTCTGGAAGAATGAGCGGAAGACCGTCGAAGATGTCGCGAAGTCGTTACACTTCGATTAGCACCTGGTCGACCACCATGCGTTCAGTGCGATATAGGAGAAAGCTTTGAAAAAAATAGTCTTGTCGAATGCTCGGGATTGTTTCGTCGAGCTTATTCACCGCGACGCTGACCCAACCTCATGGATTGTAAGGCGATGGACAAAATTCATGTGGTTCAAAAAAAGAGTCTCATCTGATTGGTTTATCGATGAGAGACAGGCTTTGGAGTTTGCAAACGAAATCAAACGTAAATATAAAGGACAGTAATGCCCTTAAAATATAAAGGAGACATATCGATATGCAGGATATGAATGATGGATCCAAAGGCGCGCGAGGGAGTTCTCCTCCGTTTCAGGAACCGGAGAGATGGATCGAAGATGGGGCAGGTGGATCTCATTGGGTGAAGATGGCCTTGGTCGATTCGGAGCAGCCGGTGGACAAGCCGGGAGAATCACACGGCGCTGAATCTGTAGCGGAGCCTGTGGGTCCTTCGGAAAATAACGGTGGGAATAGCATTCCGACGACGAAACAAACCGGTGGTAAATAACCGCTGAAAAATGAAGAACCCTCAGAATCTCAGCGTGAACACCGTTTCTTTATCTTGAATTGAATGAACTGTAATCCCGCCCTTATGTGCCCGCATTATCTGACGTGCAAGACTTAAGCCGATGCCGGAGCCTTCCTTGCGGGTTGTGAAGAAAGGAATGAAGATTTTTTCCTGCAGCTCTTCCGGAATGCCGTGGCCGTTATCTATTACCTGGATTATCGTTCCACCATGGCTATCAATCTTACCGAATAGTTTTATCATAGGTGACGCAGTCGAAGAGAGAGCGCTGATCGAATTGAGTACCATGTTGATCAAAACCTGCTCGATCAAATCGGGGTCGGCGGTTAACTCCAAATCAGGCGGATCCGCCGAGCAGGTATACCATATTTTTCTCAGATGAAACCGGTCTGCAAATAATCTGTCGATTCTGCCAAAAAGATCCATCAACTTAATCGTCTGGAAATTGGGGGTCGGAATGCGGGTCAGGTTTCTATAGTCGTCCACGAAGTGAAGCAAACCTTCGCTTCTTTTCGAAATCGTATCTAAAGCACCTTTCACGTCTCGCAGGTTTTCTCCGTCCAGCTGTCCCGGACCCTGCAATGCACCTCGGTCCGGTTCCCGGTCATTTTTGGTTTCCGGAGTTATGGCGGTATTCAGCAGCGCGCTGGCAGTCGACGAAAGCGAAACAATCGGCGTCACGGAATTCATAATTTCGTGTGTCAGCACACGAATAAGGTTCTGCCATGCTTCCATCTCCCTTTCTTCGAGCTCGCTCTGGATGTTGGTCAATGAAACCAAGGTGTAATGATTCTCTTTTAGTTTGAACTCCGTTGCATAGATGGATAACTGTGACAACTCGTTTTCCGCCGTAATTTTCACAAGTACCTTATCGCCTGACTTTATTTCTCTCAATACAGCGACCAGCGACGGGCTGACGCGGGACAACTCAGAGATATTATCGACCCCGTTCACTTTCAGCAGCCTTTTTGCCGCGGTATTCATTAGTTCCACGTTTCCATCTTGTGTGAAAGCCATGAGACCGATGCCGACGTGCTGAACGACAATTTGGAGATAGCGATAATGTTCCTCCTTTTCTGCCCGAGCTTTTCTGAATTCCTCGATGACTTCGGAGAATGCGTTGTCAAGCTCCTCAAACGATGATCCTTTAATAGTTGGTCGGAAGCTTTGAGAGAAGTCTGAATATTTAATCGAGTCGAAGAATCGTGCAATTTCACGATTGGTTTTTTGAGCATAGTGGATCAATGAATAGACTTGTGCGATAACAAGGAGAGCGACTATGAACGGGGTCGCGATGAAGTTGGTCTTGGTGAGAATGTATACGAGAATGAAAGCTGAGAGGCAGATAAAAACGGTTCTGACAAATACGGCTACGCTGAATCTTCTAAAGATCATAGCTGGATTGTCGTTCTCCGATTTATAATCGACGATCGATTACAATCCATATTTTTCCAGTCTCCTGTACAACGCTGCACGCGTAATTCCTAATTCCTTGGCTGCCTTCGTGAGATTTCCGTCGTGTTTGCCCACAGCTTTTATGATGAGCATCTTTTCGGTTTCTTCAAGATGGAAATTGTTGATCGTGGTTCCTTCGGATTTTGCTTCTCCGCGCAGAAGGAGGAAATCTGTAGCTTGGAGCGTGTCGGATTCGTCCATTATTACGGCTCTTTCAAGTGTATGCTGAAGCTCTCTGACATTTCCAGGCCAACCATAACTCCTTAATTTACTCAAAGCTCCATCACTCAGCAACTTTTGTTTCCTGTTGTATTTCCTGCAATACATTTTCAGAAAATGATCGGCCAGCAATGGGATGTCTTCGGTTCGTTTTCTCAGAGGAGGAATGTGAATCTCGACCGTATTGATGCGGTAAAGCAAATCCTGTCTGAAGCGGCTGTCAGATTTCAGCTCAGAAATCGGAAGGTTGGTTGCACACACCAGACGGATATCGATCGGTTTTGGAATATTTGCTCCAAGTCGTGTTACCTGCCTGTTTTGAAGTACCGCGAGGAGCTTCACCTGTAAATTCTGAGTGAGATTCCCGATTTCATCGAGGAAAAGAGTTCCACCGGTAGCAATCTCAAACCGACCCGGCTTATCTTCCTTTGCGTCAGTGAACGCGCCCTTCATGTATCCGAAAAGTTCACTTTCAAAAAGTGATTCGCTTATGGCGCCCATGTCCACGCTTAGAAATATTTGTTCATTCCTCTCCGATTGTCTGTGAATTGCCCGGGCCACCAACTCTTTGCCCGTGCCATTTTCTCCAAGGATCAACACATTTGCATCTGTCTTTGCTACCTTTTGAATGTCCTTGAATACTTTTCTCATTTCTTCGGAAGTCCCGATTATATCATGGAACTGGCTGTCGAGGTCGCAGGTAAGCTGCTTCTGTTTGGAAAGAAGATCTTCAATTTCTTTTTTCGATTCGCTGAGTCTCATTGCCGAGGAAATGGTCGCAAGAAGTTTCTCGTTCTGCCATGGCTTCAGCACAAAATCCGACGCCCCTTCTTTGATCGCTTTGACTGCCATCTCGATATTTCCATAGGCAGTGATAAGCACGACGACAGACGAACGATCAATATCGAGGATTTTTTTCAGCCAGTTGAATCCCTCCGTCCCGCTTGTTGCGTCTCCTGAAAAATTCATGTCCAGGAGGATAACATCATATCGCTCATCTTTCATTATGAGAGGGACTTGGTTTGGATCTTTCTCGATGCGCACTATGGAATAATGCTGCTTCAATAAAAGGCGAGCGGAGTATAAGATGTCCTCATCGTCGTCGATGATCAGGATTCTGCCGGATTTAGTGGTCATGGTTTCCAATCTTCAATGCATTTACTCAAAAGTCATTCCTGAGAAATGAGTCAGTCACGTTTGATTTTGCCGTTCTTGCTGAGGTTCGTCGTTCATTTTCGAACAGTACCGTTCATTTTCGAACAGTCAAACTTTGCAATAAAAATCGAAATAAGCAAATCTAGTTTGAAATGCGACAATATTAGCGAAGAATGTGATTGAACATAAGGGCACGACAATTGTGATTTCATTGACATGAACAAATTGGATCAATCCGAAATAGTCGATTCGAATCAAAGGTTCACGATGGATAGGAAAATAGAAAAGAAGCCGTTCTACAAACGGAGACTGTCCTGGATTTACGCCGGGGGCGGCGCGCTATTTCTGTTCCTGATCATCTTAATAATTTCTGATACCGGAGCAAAGCTGAATGTCGAAGCAGACAAGATCACCGTCTCGACTGTGGCGGAGGGCGATTTCCAGGAATTCATTCCGGTGACCGGGAATGTCCTTCCGCGTACGACTTTTTATCTCGATGCAATTTTAGGCGGCATAGTCGAGAAAAAATTTGTCGAAGAAGGTGTAATGCTGAAGGAGGGGGACAGGATCTTACAGCTGTCCAATACGAATGTTCAACTCAGTACGCTCCAGCAGGAGACGTTTGCATATCAGCAGATCAACGATGCGCGGAACACGAGATTGCAGATTGAACAGAATAGCAATGGACTACAGAATGCTCTCGTATCGGCAAATTATGCGGTGATAAATGCAAAGGAGATATTTGATCGTCAGTCTAAACTAAAAGAAAAGAATTTGATCTCACAGCAGGATTACGAGCTGGCGGAGAACAATTATCATCTTGCGGCGGAGCAGCAGAAATTGGCTTATCAAAATTTCTTCGCGGATTCCATTCAGAGACAATCTCAATTGACGCAGATAGCCTCGTCAATCGAGAGGCTGCAAAAAAATCTCGAGCTGATAAGGGAGAATATAGAGAACCTCACTGTCAGGGCCCCGATTAACGGACAACTAACCTCTTTAAATGCCGAGACAGGACAATCAAAAAATCCCGGGGACCAGATCGGGCAGATAGATGCCTTGGATGGCTTTAAGGTCAGAGCGGACATCGACGAGTTTTATATTGCGCGGGTGATGAAAGGGCTGCATGCTTCGGTGGATATTGATGAAAAGACGTTTACTCTTTCAGTGACAAAAGTCTATTCGGAAGTGACAGGGGGCAAATTTCAGGTCGACATGGAATTTGACGGCAAAGTGCCTGATGGAATTAGACGAGGCCAGACGCTTCAAATAAGACTGCAGCTGAGTGAGCGGACAAAAGCTCTTTTGTTGCCGCGTGGAGGATTTTACCAGAAGACTGGCGGACAATGGGTATTTGTGCTCAATAAGTCAGGCAACACCGCTGCAAAGAAAAGCATAAGCCTTGGTCGCCAGAACCCCGATTACTTCGAAGTGCTGAGCGGGCTGAATCCGGGAGACAAAGTTGTAACTTCGTCTTACGACAACTTCGGGGACGTGCAAGAACTGATTCTGAGGTGAGGAGAGAATGTTCGGAAATTATTTGAAAATATTCCTGAGAAACATGAGGAGGCACATAGGATATTCCATCGGCAATATTTCCGGATTGTCCGTAGGCATGACCGCATGTTTCTTCATCCTCATGTTTGTCCGCTACGAATTCAATTGGAACGATAGCAATGAGAATCTTTACCGCACTTATAGGGTTCAACAGAAAGTCTTCTTCAAAAACAGCACCGAGATTTATTGGCAAACTGGCTACAGGTTGGCTTCCGAGTTGAAAAGTCAAATTCCTGAAATAGAAAACGCGGCCACGGTAGGAGACGTCTGGGGAGAATACCTCTCCACTTCCGACAAGCTTACTTTTAACGAGAAGCACGGCTATTACGCCGACGATAATATCTTCAGGATTCTGACATTTGATTTTATTCACGGAGACCGTGATAAGCTATTATCTACGCCATACTCGGTGGTCATTTCGAAAGAACTTGCCGACAAATACTTCCCCGGTGAAAATCCGCTCGGCAAAACTATCAAGGCGTCTAAGAATAAATCGCTCAAAGTGACGGGCGTGTTCAGGAATTTGCCGTCCAATGACGATTTCCGCCCGGATTATCTTGTCTCCTTGTCCACATTCAGGGAGGTGACGGATTGGAAAAAGTACGATGCACTCGTGAACATCGGCGCGGCCGATTTCTCGACTTACATCACGCTGAAATCGAATACATCGGCAGAGGTTGTTGACAAGAAAATTTACAATTTCGCCGACAAGTTTGTCGTCAACAATTATAAGAAACTGTACCTCAAGCCGTTGTCGGAGCTTCATCTCAAGGCCGATGAAAGGAACGACATCGAAATGGCCTTGTACTACATTAGTGGTTTTGCAGTTTTCGTTCTGGTGCTCGCATGCATCAACTTCATCAACATGGCAACCGCAAATTCCTATTTAAGGAAAAAAGAAATCGGCGTGCGCAAGGTTGTCGGTGCGTCACGGTCCACTCTCTTTGTTCAATTCATTGGCGAATCATTGATCTTCTCATTCATCTCGCTGTTGATAGCATCGATGCTGGTCGAGATTTTCCTGCCGTATTTCAATGCTGTCGTTCAAAGGCAAATAGAAATAAGTGTGAGCCGTGATATAGGTTTCATCCTTGTCATGATTTCTGCGTTCCTGATCACCGGCATTCTGTCAGGTATATACCCCGCGCTGTACGTTTCAAGTTTTCGTGCATCACAGGTGATAAAAGGAGACCTTTCTTTATTCAAACAGGCGAGGCAAGGCTCTTCAAAAACCTTTTTGAGAAAGTCGCTCGTTACATTTCAGTTTTGCATTTCGATTGCGCTGCTTATAGGTACTGTTTACGTCGTCAGGCAGGTGCATTACATGAAGACCAAGGACCTGGGATTTGAAAGACAAAATCTCCTTGTCTGTCAGGTGTTTGGTCAAAGCAGCAGCGGCAATTTCGAGATCTTACGGAATGAGCTCTTGGGCAATCCCAATGTTGTCGATGCTGCGGTCTCGATAAACTCTCCGTTCCATGGAGATTGGGAAAAAGAAATCAATTGGGAAGGAGCCGCCCCGAATGATAGAATGAGCATAAACTACAACTCGGTCGACTACAATTTCATTGGCACTTATGAAATGAAGATGGTGCTCGGCAGGAATTTTTCAAGACAATTTCCATCGGACGACAAAGCATGCATTATCAATGAGACTGCATGGGAAATGCTCAAGTGGGAAAATCCACTAGGAAAGAGAATTGATGACAATAAATACACCGTGATCGGCGTCGTTAAAGATTTTAATCCTTATTCCGTCCACGAGAAGATCCCGCCATATTATATGACGTTAAAGGCGGATCGACTCGATGAAGCAGGCATCTTTGCTGTGCGAATCAAGCCCGCCGACAAGGAGAACACTGTCTCGTTTGTCAAAGCACAGTTCAGCCGTTTTTTCTCCGATGCGATCATTGACGTCGGAGATTTTGACAGCGGCATAGATTTAGGAACAAAAAGTGTTTGGGAGGTAGTCGAGAAGGTATTCATCGGCTTCGGAATCATCGCTGTACTAATTGCCGCAAACGGAATGTTCGGAATGATTTCTTTCGCATCCCAAAGAAGGATGAAGGAAGTCGGGATTCGCAAAGTTTTCGGCGCTAACATCCCGCAGCTTTATCTAATGATGTCGAAGGACTTTGCTTTTCTTCTTCTTTTCTCTTCACTGTTCGCTTTCCCTTCGGGATATTTGGTGTTGCGTACGACGCCGGGGGCGTATAAGTACCAGCTGCAGTCCGTGGATTATTTGATCTGCATCGGAGTAATGGTCCTGACTGCACTGGCGGCTTCGGTCTACCACACGACGAAGGCCGTTTTTTCAGATCCCGTAAAAACACTTAGGTATGAGTAATCCCTTGTCGGATTTTTATTTGAATCAAGAATACTATATAACTGCAATTAAGTTTAGGAAAACAATGCAAGTAAAACGAAATATTCTTACTGTCATCTTATGTATTGCACTTATCACAATTTCTAGTTGCACCAGAAACTCATCATCGCCGATCGGCGCTGTCCCGGAAAATTCGATCGGGATGGTTTACGTCACCGGCGGGACTTTTCAAATGGGCAGCAATTCCGGATACTCGGATCAAAGACCCGTTCACTCTGTAACGCTGAGCAACTTCTATATTGGCAAGTACATCGTAACGCAAAAAGAATGGCGCGATGTCGTGCAGTGGAAACAGGGGTCTTCTACATCTCCACTCATGCCCGATCCAAGTTATTTCAAAGGAGACAATTTGCCGGTGGAGCAAGTGGATTGGAATGAAGTTCAAACATGGATCTCGTACCTCAATGAAAAAGAAGGAACGACGAACTACCGTTTGCCTACCGAAGCAGAGTGGGAATATGCCGCGCGGGGAGGCAACCGAACCAAGGGTTATGTCTTTAGCGGGAGCGACAATGCAGACGATGTAGCATGGCATGACTCGAATGCAGGAGGACGAACACATGCCGTTGGAACGAAACTTCCCAATGAGCTCGGGATTTACGATATGAGCGGCGATGTCTGGGAGTGGTGTTCCGATTTCTATGGCGGTCCATATTCTAATAAATCTCAGTATGATCCTACGGGAGCGACAAACGGTGAAAGCAGAATCCTGCGAGGTGGGTCATGGAGCAACATCAATTCCGTCTGTGTCTGCACCTTCCGTTATCCTGATTATCCGATTAACAGATATGCAGTATATGGCTTCCGTATCGCAAAAGATAAGTGAGTCATATGTTGAATCGTTATTTAACGAAACAATTTGCTGGAGGCAAAATGATACGTACTAATGGTCTCAAGAAAATCTACACGACAGAAGAAGTGGAAACCACGGCATTAGATAATGTAAACGTCGAAATTAAGGAAAAGGAATTTGTCGCAATAATGGGCCCATCCGGATGTGGAAAATCCACGCTCTTGAACTTGATCGGGATGCTCGATAATCCGTCCGACGGTCAGTACTACTTTCTTGGCGAAGAGGTTTCAAAATATACGGAGAGGCAACGCGCCAATTTACGTAAGAAGAATATCGGTTTTGTTTTTCAAAGCTTCAATCTGATAGATGAGCTGACCGTGTTCGAAAACGTCGAGCTGCCTCTGCTTTATCTCGGAGTCTCATCCTCCGAAAGGAAGAGAATGGTCGAAGAGGTTCTTGAAAGGATGCAGATAATGCATCGAAGGGACCACTTTCCGCAGCAATTATCGGGCGGCCAGCAGCAGCGCGTCGCTGTCAGCAGGGCCGTGGTCGCGAAGCCGGCGCTCATACTGGCAGATGAACCGACAGGGAACTTGGACTCCGCAAACGGTGAGGAGGTAATGAATAGCTTGACCCAATTGAACGAGGGAGGAACAACCATCGTGATGGTCACGCATTCGCCACACGATTCGGAGTTTGCACATCGCATCATTCATTTATTTGATGGGCATGTCGTTACCGAAAATTACAAAGAAAAATTCCAGGTATAGGAGGTGGAAGAAATGATACGACTCAGAGGTATCGAGAAATACTACACTAACAAGGTCATCAAGACGTACGTGCTCCGGAAAATCGACCTGGAGGTCAGAGAAGGCGAGTTTGTCTCGGTGATGGGACCGTCGGGATCCGGGAAGACGACGCTGCTCAATATTATCGGAATGCTCGATACGCCGTCGAATGGCGAATACCATTTCCTCGGTGAGCCGGTTCACGAGATGAAAGAGAAAAAACTGACGGAGCTTCACAAAACTCATATAGGTTTCGTCTTCCAGAGTTATCATCTCATCGACGAGTTGACTGTTTATGAAAATCTCGAGACTCCTCTCCTATATCAAAAGGTGAAGGCAAGCGACCGAAAAGGAAGGGTTGCAGAGGCATTGGACAGGTTCAATATCGTCGCAAAGAAGGACCTATTCCCGAATCAACTGTCGGGTGGACAGCAGCAGCTTGTCGCAATTGCCAGGGCGGTTATCGCTGAACCGAAACTCATTCTTGCTGATGAGCCGACGGGAAATCTCCACTCTGAGCAGGGTAAAGAAGTAATGGACCTTCTGAAGGGATTGAACGAACAGGGAACTACAATAATCCAGGTGACGCATTCGGAGACCAATGCTGCGTATGGAAATAGGGTGATAAGGCTGAAAGATGGGTGGATCGAGAAATGAGGGCAACTAAGAAAATGGGTATGAGGGCCGAGACATGATCAAGAATTATCTGCGGGTCGCATTTAGAAACCTATTGAACTATAAGGCTTATTCATTTATAAACATTGCGGGCCTTGCCGTCGGCATTGCTTGCTGCATAGCGATAATGCTTTTTGTCCGAGATGAGTTGAGTTATGACGAGTACAACAAATTTGCTGACCGGATATATAGACCACACCTTCTCCTCCGAGCGAACGGGCATGAAATGAATACGGCATTGTCTCCCGTTGCCATGGGTCCTGCAATCTATACAGATCTCCCGGATGTTGCTGCCTACACTCGGCTCATCAAGAGCGGTCCGACTGTGGTCCGATATGAGAACAAAACATTCGTTGAAGAAAATCTTTTCGGGGCAGACTCGACAGTGTTCGATGTATTCACATTTCCTTTCGTGGTCGGAAATCCGAAGACTGCACTCATTCAGCCAAACACGGTCGTAATCACTGAATCCATGGCACATAAGTATTTCGGTAATGACAATCCGATCGGCAAGATCCTCAATACGGGGAACCAAGACAAATTTGTCGTGACCGGCGTTATCAAAGACATTCCCCAGAATTCACATTTACATCCAGATTTCATGGCTTCCCTCACTACATCGCAGGACAGCAGAAATCCTACATGGATAAGCAACAACTATTACACGTATCTTTTGCTCCGAAAGGGAGTAAGCCCAATTGAGTTTCAGAAGAAGTTGGATGACGAAGTCATGAAATATGCGAGTCCACAGCTGAAAGCCGTGGCTGGCTTTTCTCTCGAACAATTCAGGGCGGCTGGAAACAATTACGGATTAGTGCTGCAGCCTCTTACGTCGATTCATCTCAACTCGCACCTCGATTACGAGGTTGAGCCGAATGGTGACATTACGTACGTTTACATATTTTCTGCTATAGCTATAGCGATTCTGTTGATTGCATGCATAAACTTCGTAAACCTCGCCACGGCAAGATCTGAGAAGCGGGCGAAAGAGGTCGGCGTTAGGAAAACGTTGGGATCGGCCCGATCACATCTCGTCGGACAGTTCATGTCCGAGTCGATTGTGATAAGCTTTATCGCCGTGGTTTTGGCAATCGGTATAGTCGAACTCTTGCTTCCTTTCTTCAATCAGGTTGCTGATAAGAAAATGAGTCTCCACCTATTCAACGATCCATTATCATTACCAGTTCTTATTTGCTTCGCCATCGTGGTCGGAATCATTGCGGGAAGTTATCCAGCCTTCTACCTTTCGTCATTCCATCCTATCGACGTTCTGAGATCTGAAGTCAGGAAAGGAGGAAGGAAATCGTTACTTAGAAGCGGATTGGTGATTTGCCAATTTGCGATCTCGATTGCCTTGTTCGCGGGAACCTTCATTGTCTTTGCGCAACTCAGATATGTCCAGACAAGAAACCTCGGGTTCGATAAAGAAGAGACTATCGTAATAGATAGAACGAGCGATCTTTCCACCCAGCTCCAGTCCTTCGAAGATGAGCTGAGAACAAATAGAGGTATCGTAAATCTTACGAATTCAAATGCGATTCCAGGGAACCAGGGTGGGGACAATGGCTGCCGCTTAGAGGGTGCTCCAGAAAACCGGGTTGAAGACATCCAGCAAATGTTCTGCGATTATGATTTTGCAAAAACCTACAAGTTAGGGATCGCTGACGGGAGGTTCTTCTCAAAAGAACATCCTTCGGATAGCGCTGCTGTTGTGGTCAACGAAGAAGTTGAAAAGAGCTTCAACGCAAAAAACATCGTCGGGAGACATCTCGTTTTCCCCGGTAACGGCCCCGGAGGGACAGACCTAAAATGTGAGATAGTTGGAGTGGTAAAAGATTTCAACTACAGATCCCTTCACGAGCCGATTCGTCCCCTGGCCATTCGATTATTTCCGAGACAAGCGTTCATCGGACGGTTCGTTACAGTTCGTCTGGCGCCGGGTGATCACTTGAGCACGATGTCCTTCATAGAAAACGTCTGGAAGAAGTATGCTGGAGATGAAGAATTCAGCTGCAACTTCCTCAACGATGACCTTCAAAAACTTTATGCAGCAGATCAGAGAACCAGTGAGATAGCCGGAGCGTTTTCGATCGTTGCAATTTTCATTGCGTGTCTCGGCCTTTTGGGTCTAGCTGCATTTGTCACCGAGCAGCGAACGAAGGAGATCGGGATACGAAAAGTTCTTGGTGCTTCGGTTGCAGAGATCGTCGCGCTTCTCTCGAAAGAATTTGTCAAATGGGTATTGATCGCAAACGTGGTCGCATGGCCCCTCGCTTACTATGTAATGAACAACTGGCTGAAAAACTTTGCTTACAGGACAGAGATCAGCCTCTGGATTTTTGTAGCGTCGGGTGTCGTGGCATTGGTGATCGCGTTATTGACGGTGAGTTCGCATGCTATGAGAGCGGCGACCGCAAATCCGGTGGAGGCATTACGATACGAGTGATACCGATATTGCGCGAAGCGGGGACAAATCCGCAATCAATCTCATATATGACATTAAACTTAAGAAAAAAGCCGAAAGGAGGAGTGTTATGAGACTCAGAGTTATTGCTTCGGTTTTGCTGACGGTATTCTTTTGTGCCAATGCGCTTTTTGCCCAGACTTCCACTAAGAAGAAGATTTATATGGATCTTGCGCATGGGCAAAAATTCTGGAACGATCCGGCAGGCATGATAAATGGGGCAGGAAACGATCTCGGCCGTGTAAAATATATGACCGATCAGTTCGTCAAAACGTCATCTTCTCTTAATGCGGAGCTTTTTTATTTGAAGAGCGTGATAAAACCGGAAGATTTGTCCAACTGTGATCTGCTCTATATCCATATCCCCTCGTCAAAGTATACTGCCAGCGAAATTAAAGCCATAACGCAGTATCTGAGTAAAGGTGGCTCGCTGTTTCTTGTGATGGACGAAGACTATTGGTCGACTCTCGAAGATGCGAATGTAAATGATCTCATCAGACCGTTTGGAATACAATTCGGCAAAGAAAGTCCGGACTCGGCGGTAGGTGGATATACTAAGGCGGGTCTCATTACCGATGAATCTTTGAAAATTACATATCAGGTAGGAAGAACCATAAAAGGAGGTACGCCTTTCTGCTTCAACAACCAAACTGAGGAATATCCCTTCGGAGTTTTCAAGACATTGACGAATGGCGGAAAAATTATCGTTATGGGCGATGGGATGACTTCGTTGTACATGACAAGCTGGAATGGAGTCAATGACTATCAATGTGCTGAATTTATGCATGATGTATTCAAATGGCTTTTGAATTGACAATAACCAATTATCAATGAGCATTGACGACTGTTCGATGAAAATTGGAGGAATGGTATGCTGAAAAATTATCTCAAAATCGCCTTTAGAAATCTTTCCCGTCACAAAGCATTTTCATTTATCAACATTGTCGGCCTGGCGGCGGGGATGGCATGTACCATATTGATTCTTCTGTGGGCGCAGGATGAATTGAGCTATGATAAGTTCTTCAAGGACGCCGACCATATCTATCTTGTGCTTCGCGGTGATCGCAGCGGGATGACGGCGGTTTCGTCTAAAATGCTTGCACCCGCGTTGAAGGAAGAGCTACCTGAGATTAGCAAAACAACGAGTCTCATGCAGCTCCCGACGGGTTTTGAATTTCTGATTCAAAACGGCGACAATGGCTTTGAAGAAAATGTATCGTTTGCGAGTCCCAGTTTCTTCGACTTCTTTTCTTTGAAACTCAAGGAAGGAAATCCTTACACAGCGCTTTCAGATCCGAACTCGATTGTCCTCGACGAGGAAATGGCGAAAAAATATTTCGGGAATGAGGATGCCGTTGGTCAGTCGCTCTATGCCTCTGCTTTTGGGCACAAGACCATGATGAAGGTGACCGGGGTTCTTGCAAAAATCCCACTGCAATCGCAGATTCGGACTCAGATTATTCTGTCTGAAGGGTGGTTTAAGACTATCGGGATCGACTTCGACACCTGGTACGACGAGTCTCATTACACGTACATTGAGACCAAAGGTGACGCTGATTTTCAGAACCTCTCATCAAAGATCAGACAATGCGAGATAAGACACTTTCCAAACCAGAACACGGAAAACCTGAGCTACTCGCTCCTTCCGCTCACAAAAGTTCATTTGTTCGGCGGCAACGTCAAGTTTCTTCAGGGTACGGGAGACATTGAGTATGTCCGGATATTCGTCGCTATAGCAATCGTCATTCTCCTGATAGCAAGTATCAACTATATGAATTTGTCCACCGCACTCTCTTTGAAGAGAAGGAAGGAAATAGCCGTCAAGAAAACAATTGGAGCAAGCAG
>DATJAY010000025.1 GCA_035515795.1 Candidatus Acidiferrales bacterium
TACAGCAGTCTGTAAATGGGAACCAAACTCTCATCATACCTTCGAACGTTTCGACCATGAACGTAGCGGTTGCTTGCACGTGCTATCAGGGCGGTATCATGAAGATCAGCGGGATGTATCTCCGAAAGAAGCTTCCCGTTCCTTTGAAGATAGTTTCCTCGCCGGACACGATGGTTGCAAATAATGCAAACTACTCCAGCCAAATACAGACCGCGAGTGTCCATCCCGGTGATATCATTTCCTATAATCTGTCCGTCGCTCCATCATGGCTGCAAATGAATTCTGCCGGCATTCTATCCGGTATTGCTCCGTCGTCTTCGGGTGTCTTCCCTGTAACGATCGTCGCGAGTGACCAGCATGGCGACAAGGACTCGATCTTGTTCAACATCCACGTCGTAGAACCGGTTCACGACGCGATTCAAATAGGTTCTCCTCCCGATACCGTCGTTGCTCCCAATGCAATGTATTATTATCCAATCTACGCCACGGGGTCATATCTCACGGACTCGCTGCAATATTACAAGCTCAGCGGCCCGGCGTGGTTATCAATATCTCCTGACGGCATTCTCATCGGCACTGCCCCTGCAACGGATTCGATAACGCATATGGTTTCAATTCTAGTTAGAGACCAGCATGCCGATGCAGATACCCAGTCTTTCTCGCTCGCAGTTCACCCTCTGGTTATCGATAATTTTGGCTACAACGATTCTCCGCTTGATCACGGCTGGCTTGCGACGACGGGAAGCGGAACCGTGTCTGTCGGTTTTGATTCCACAATTAATGCACGAACCATGAATCTATCCACGTCCAGCGGTCTAGACTTTGGCGTCGACAAGTACGGCCGCTGGCTTGCCAATACAATCACTGCGGAAGTGAAATCGAGTTCGGATTTTATGTTGAAAGTGTGGGTGACTGACTCGAACGGGACTTCCGTCTACCTGCAATATTTCTCAGGTGATGGCCAGACGGCGACAGGTTCGGGCAACACATTTTCTTTTTATCTTGGCAGCCAGATTAAGAACGGAAGCTGGCAGTCGTTCGCTAGGAATCTTAATAGTGACTTGAACAGCGCAAAATGGGGAGCTAGCGTACGAAGGATACTAGGGTTCTCCATCAGAGGTGCCGTCCAGATCGGCAACTTGGAGTTAGGCGAAAAAGTAGATAGCCCCGACGGAGCTGACCTCCTGCCTTTTGCAAGATCATTTAAGTTGGAACAGAATTATCCTAATCCCTTCAACCCGTCAACTACTATAGATTACTATATCGGGGCGCCGAGTCGTGTAACAATAATCATTTACAACATACTCGGGCAGAAAATCAGAACTCTTTTCCGAAACGAGGAAAGGGGGGACGGGAATTACTCGGCGATCTGGCGAGGCGACAACGATTCCGGTCAACTAGTGAGCAGTGGCGTTTATTTTTATCGCCTTCAAGCCGTATCTCTCGATGGTGCGCATGATTATTTGACCACGAAGAAAATGATGCTCTTAAAATAAGATAGGGCTATCAAGGTACTAGGTCTCGATGCATTCCTTTTGGATCATAATATCCATGGACAGTAAGGATTCGCTAAAAAAATTCAAGGCATCAGATGCTGTCTTGATTTACGCAGCAGGAATGAGAATTTTATTGCGTTCCAGTTGAGTTTGCATTGTTTTAACATATATATAACCCCTTCACAGAAATTTGTGCATAACCCAAAGAAGCAAAAATAAGATATAATGAATGCTGGTGAATTCAAATTAGGAATATTAGGGTGTGGGAGGTGGGGAATAAATCACGTGAAGACGGCTCATCAGCTGTTCGGGAAGGAATTAATTCTGGTTTCCGATCCGGCGACGGAAGCATGCGGCCGAGTGAAAAGGATTTCGGAATCGATTGCGTTTACCACCAAAGCCGATGGGGTGATCAACCATCCGGAGATCAATGCCGTGATTGCAGCAACTCCCGCGGAGACTCACTACGCCGTGGCGCGGAAACTTCTCGAAAGCGGGAAAAATGTCCTGGTCGAAAAACCGATAACTCTTCATCCGTCGGAGGCTGAAGAGCTGATTCGAATTGCGGAGAGAAAGAGATTGAAACTGATGGTGGGCCACGTTCTTCTGTACCATCCTGCGGTGCTGAAGCTGAAGGAGCTTGTCAAAGGCGGGAAGATAGGGAGGCTTCAGTATCTGTACAGCAACAGGTTAAATTTCGGCACTGTGCGGACGGAAGAAAACATACTATGGAGTTTCGCTCCGCACGATATTTCGATAATTCAGTTGCTGACGGAGTCGAATCCGGTTCGAGTCGAAGCCCGTGGAGCATCGTTCCTGCAGAGCAACATCGAAGACTCGACTGTAACATACTTGTCTTACCCGGGAAATGTTCACGCGCATATATTTGTAAGCTGGCTTCACCCGTTCAAAGAACAGAGGCTGGTGGTGATCGGCGATAGGGGGATGATGGTGTTCGAAGACAGTGCCCCAAGAGACAAGCTGAAGTTTTATCCGAAGAGGTTCGATAACGTCAACGGCACGATACAGAAGTTCGACGGCGAGTTCGAGGTTATCCCGCACGACGACAAGCAGCCGCTTGCGGAAGAACAATGCCATTTTATGAAATGCGTAACAGAGAATCTGACACCTTTGACCGACGGAAAACATGCGCTCGAAGTCCTGGAAATACTCGACAAAGCCGGGAAGAACCTAAAGGAAATGAGGAACGGAAAATGAATGATGAGAAGATGCATCCCGGTGCATCCGAGAAGAAATACTATGTCGACGAACATGCCGTCGTGGATGCTGATGTAGAAATTGGAGAAGGTACAAAGGTTTGGCACTTCTCGCATGTCCAATCGGGAGCGAAGATCGGGCATCATTGCGTGATCGGGCAGAATGTAAACGTTGGGAATAATGTAACAATCGGTAACTACGTGAAGATTCAAAACAACGTTTCAATTTATGAAGGGGTGACGCTTGAGGATTACGTTTTCTGCGGGCCATCCATGGTATTTACGAATATTCTGGATCCCAGATCAAAGTATCCTCAGGTCGGGTCTAAATATTACATCAAGACATTGGTAAAGGAGGGAGCTTCGCTTGGAGCGAACTGTACGGTCGTGTGTGGACACACGATAGGCAGGTTTGCGTTTGTCGGAGCCGGCGCCGTCGTGACAAAGGACATTCCTGATTTTGCGCTCGTGGTTGGAAACCCTGCAAAAATAATGGGTTGGGTGAGCGAAGCGGGAAGGAAGCTGGAGTTCGATAAGAATGGGGTTGCCTACTGCGAGAAATCAAAAAGGGAATATAAGTTGGAAGATGGAATCGTGAGGGAGATTGCTCAATGAAAGTTCCACTGCTGGATTTAAAAGCGCAATACAGTTCAATGAAACGTGAGATCGACGAAGCATTAATCAGGGTTGCCGAGTCACAGCACTTCATACTCGGGCCTGAAGTAGAGACATTAGAGAAGAAATTGGCTTCATATTTAGGTTGCAAATATGCGATAGGCGTTTCCTCCGGCACAGATGCACTTTTAGTTGCGTTAATGGCGATCGATTTAGAGCCCGGAGATGAAGTCATTGTCCCGACGTTCTCATTTTTTGCAACTGCCGGAGTCGTTGCACGATTGAATGCTGTACCTGTCTTTACAGATATCGACCCCGTTTCATTCAATATGGATCCGAAGGATGTCGAGAGAAAGATAACGAAGAAGACTAAATGTATAATGCCGGTGCATTTGTACGGACAAAGCGCGGACATGGCTGTCGTGATGGAGATCGCTGAGAAGCACTCGTTGAAAGTAGTTGAAGATGCTGCGCAGGCTATCGGGGTACAGTATAAAGACGGCAGAAGAGTTGGGACCATTGGAGATATCGGATGCTATTCCTTCTTCCCGAGTAAGAACCTGGGAGGATTTGGAGACGGAGGAGTGGTCGTGACAAACGACGATACCCTCGGAGAGAAGTTAAGAATAATGAGAGTCCACGGCGGCAAGCCGAAATATTATCACAGGATGATCGGTGGAAATTTCAGATTAGATGCGTTGCAGGCAGCAGTGTTGAACATTAAACTGCCTTACCTTGATGGATGGTCGGAGAAGAGACGTGAGAATGCTGCCTTATACACGCGGCTGTTCGTTGAAAAGGGACTCGCGGAGAAGGAGGGGGTTACATCGTTCAACGACAGGAACATGGTACTTCTTCCGAAGGCTGTATACGCCGCCGCCGGACACAAGAATCATCACATTTACAATCAATATGTAATCCGTGTCGAGAGAAGAGACGAACTCAGGAAATGCCTTACGGATAATGAAATCGGTACGGAGATATATTATCCTGTGCCGTTTCATCGGCAGGAATGCTTTGCATATCTGAAATGCAATGACAAAGATTATCCTCATTCAAACTTTGCCGCGGAGCACTCCCTGGCGCTCCCGATTTATCCCGAATTGACTAATGAACAAATCGAATGGGTCGTAGATTCGATAGCCAAATTTTTGAAGAGAAATTAGTGCAAGAATTTAAAATTAGAATTTAGTCCATGAAGGTACCGTTCCTCGATCTCAAAGCGCAATATCATTCAATCAAGAATGAAATCGATGAAGCAATTTTCAACGTAATCGAAAACTCTTCTTTTGTTCTCGGCCAAGCGGTATCCGATTTCGAAAATTCTTTCGCGTCATCGCTTGGAGTAAAGCATTGTATAGGCCTAAGCTCAGGAACTGACGGGAATCATTTGGTCCTTTGGGCTTTGGGCATAGGCCCAGGTGACGAGGTGATTATCCCTGCAAACACATTTGTCGCAACCGCCTGGGGTGCGACACTCTGCGGTGCGGTACCCGTCTTCGTGGACTGCGAAGAGAAGAGTTATAATATTGATCCTGCAAAAGTGGAAGCGGCAATAACACCAAGGACTAAAGTTATTGTGGCTGTCCATCTTTATGGTCAACCGGCTGACATGGACAGCTTGAAATCAATCGCCGAGCGGCGTAATCTGCTTCTCGTCGAGGACGCGGCTCAGGCGCACTTTGCGGAATATTTGACCCGTGAGACAAATGTGGCCCAAAGCCAAGATAGTCTAGGTCTTACCCGAAAGTGGAAAAAAGTCGGAACTTTGTCACGTGCAGCTTCGTTCAGTTTCTATCCCGGAAAAAATCTCGGAGCTTATGGCGAAGCTGGTGCAGTGCTGACGAACGACGATGAACTTGCCGCAAGGTTCAGAATGATGAGAGACCATGGCGGCACTCAGAAATATCTTCACGAAGTCTACGGCCACAATTACAGGATGGAAGGAATCCAAGGTGCAGTGCTCGGAGTAAAGTTGAAACACTTGGAACAATGGAATAATGCACGAAAAAATGCTGCGGAGAAATATCGCGAAATGCTCGGCGATGTCGAAGAGATCGTCCTCCCGGAACAAATGGAGTATGCGAAGCATGTTTATCATTTGTTTGTTGTAAGAGTAAAAGATGAACGGCCGAAGAGGAAGGACAGATTGCGGAATGAATTGCAGAAGTTCTTGGCAGAAAGAGGTATCGCGACAGGTCTCCATTATCCCGTTCCTTTGCATTTGCAGCCGTGCTTCTCGCATCTCGGTTACAAGAAGGGTGTGTTCCCCATTACAGAAAAATTGGCTGAGAACGGATTATCTTTACCTATATACCCCGAGATCTCGGCGGATCAACTTGAGTTTGTTGGCGAATCTATCAGAGCTTTTTTTAAGAACTAATTCGGGTCCAGAAGATTGTCTTGAGATTTCCACTTTATAAATATGCGCTGCTCGCGATAGACCTCATCGTGGTCCTTGTGAGCTTCTGCCTGGCGATCATCTGGCGATTCGGATATTTTATGACTTATGAATTCGCCGCAGCAACCATCCTTCCACTGCTTGGAGTGTTCATTCTTCAATACAACAATCTCTATAGGATCAATGTTTTTCTCGATAGATCTGTGTCAGCTGTACAGGTCGTTAAATCAATAGCGGTATTGGCGATTCTTTATGTTATCGGAGGTTATCTTAGCGACTTTGCGCTGGTCTCTCCGAGCAGGCGTGCTTTTGAGTACTTCGTGTTTCTTTTGTTATTCCTTTTTATGGCGTACCGTGTAGTACTGCTCCCTATTGTTTTTGGAAGACTCGCCCATCGCGGAGTGCTCTTAAGGAAAATCTTGGTTGTTGGTGCAGGCAAGTGTGCTCAGAAATTTGCGAGGGAGATTGGTTCAAACAAAAAGCTCGGTCTGCAAATCGCCGGATTTGTCGACGATTCTATTCCCGTCGGTACGGGTGTATTAAACGGGTACAAAGTTCTTGGTGATAGCTCGGAAATAGATTTCCTTGCCAAAGAAACGGGATGCGATGAAATAGTAATAGCAATTAATAAAGTATCTCACAGTAAATTGCTTTCACTTATTAACGAATCAAAGAACACGGGTGCATCAGTCAGGGTTGTATCCAACCTGTTCGAGCCGGTAAGCTCAGTATCTGTTACTGAATCTTATACGTTTCATCCCGCGGTCACAGTAACGCGAGGTTTCTACTCCGACATGACTGCTATTTATCAGCGGATCTGTGATTTCATAATCTCGGCCATTGCCTTGCTCGTCCTTTCTCCTCTATTTCTCGTGGCGGCTTTGGCCATTAAACTTACCTCGAAAGGCCCGGTCTTTTATGCGCATGAAAGAATAGGGAAAGACGGGAAAGTCTTCAGGATGTACAAGTTTAGGTCGATGTATGTCAGCCAAAACGGCGACCGCAAGCGAGAGAAACTCATGCTGGATTTTATAAAAGGTGCAAGCGGAAAAAATGGTTCAGGAAAAATAATAGTTGATTCCCGTGTCACCGTGGTTGGACGAGCCTTGAGAAAGACAAGTTTTGACGAGCTTCCGCAACTAATAAACGTGATTAAAGGAGAAATGAGTTTGGTTGGGCCGAGGCCGTCTCTTCCTTATGAATATCAGGCGATGAAAGATTGGCATCGCGAGAGGAACAAGGCGTTGCCGGGCTGTACCGGGTTTTGGCAGGTTTATGGCCGCGGAAAATCTTCCTATGATGACATGGTGATGATGGACTTGTACATGATGGAGAATATGTCACCGTGGCTTTATTTGCAGTTGCTGTTAAAGACTTTTCCCGTACTCCTGTTCGGGAGGGGCGGAAAGTAATTTTCAAAGGAGCAAAGACACATGAAGATTGGTATCGTTGGGCTGGGGTATTGGGGACCAAACCTAGTGCGAAATTTCCTTGGCATCGACAATGTCACGGAAGTTCATGCGGTAGATAAGAATGAATCTCGTCTGCATCAGATTGCGAAAAGGCTGCCGGGGGCAAAGTATCGAAATGATTACGAAGAAATGCTCAAGTCAAGCGGGGTCGATGCCGTTGCAATCGCAACGCCGGTGGCGAGCCACTTCCCTCTGGCAAAAATGGCGCTGGAATACGGAAAGCACGTGCTTATTGAGAAACCGCTAACTGCTTCGGTTAGGGAAGCCGAGGAGCTCTGCAATCTCGCAGCTAAGAAGAATCTCGTATTGATGGTGGATCACACGTTTCTCTTCACCGGTGCGGTAATGAAGATGAAAGAACTGATCGATTCCGGTGAGGTGGGTGATCTCTATTATTTTGACTCGGTCAGAATAAATTTGGGTTTATTCCAGCATGACGTAAATGTGATCTGGGATCTTGCTACTCACGATATCTCGATTATGAACCATCTCATAGACAGAAAGCCCATCGCAGTCAGTGCTTACGGCACATCCCATTATAATCATGTGGAAGATGTTGCTTATGTGGTAGTGAAGTTCGAGGATAACCTCATCGCACATTTCCATGTCAACTGGCTTGCACCCGTGAAAATACGACGCATACTCCTCGGAGGACAGAGAAAGATGATTGTCTATGACGATATGGAGCCGAGCGAGAAAATAAAGGTCTACGACAAAGGCGTGGAAATAAAATCCAAAGAAGGAATTTACCAGACCCTCATCCAATACAGAACGGGCGACATGTACGCTCCGAAGCTGGAAGGAATCGAGGCTCTCTCTTTGCTCTGCAACAATTTTGTGAAGAGCGTCTTTAAGGAAGCGACCCCCGCTTCCGATGGAATCTCCGGACTGAACGTCGTAAGAATATTAGCGGCTGCAAATCGTTCTTTGCAGAATAACGGCAAAGATATCCTGCTCGACTAAAGACTGGTGTTATCATAACCCTAAGAGAACTGTTTTCGCGTTCCATAGGAATGTTTATTGCATTGTCACCGTGTGGAGTAGAGAGGCCATAATCGAGACATATCATGCTTAGAGTTGCTGTTCTAGGAAAGAACGATATCGCAATAGAGGCCACAAAAATCTTGACGGGGAATCAAAATTGCGAGATGGTTTTTGTGTCTCCCAATAATAGCGATCCTGGAGAAGATGGATGGCAAAGGTCGTTCAAGAAATTTGCCATTGAGCAGAAAATACCTACGGCGACTTTTCCAAAAATAAAATCTAAAGACTCAATTGAGTCTCTCATCAAATCGCGAATTGATCTCTTGTTTTCGTTTCAATATGACCAAATAATTAATCAGGAGGTCATCGATACGGCTAAGTTTGGAGCTATCAATCTTCATTTTGCTCCTCTCCCCAAGTACCGTGGGGTCTCTCCGATCGCGATGGCAATGTTGAATGGAGAAAATGAATTCGGGGTCACTCTCCACTACATGGATCCTGGGGTGGATACAGGGGATATCATAGCACAGAAGATTTTTGATATGTCTTTTGTAAAAAGTGCCAGGGAGCTTTATGATCTTTGTGTTGGCAAAAGTGTGGAATTACTAAGGGAAAATGTGGATGACATATTGAGGCTGAAGAATTCCAGGGTACCTCAGGATAATTCAAGAGCCTCGTATTATCCAGCAGGTCTCATAGATTTTAAGAAAAATGTGGTGAGTTGGAATAGGGACACGCGATCATTATATAATTGGATTCGCGCATTTATCTTTCCACCTTTTCAATATCCGGTCTTTCAGTCGGACGGAACTACGTTTGAGGTTCTCGAGTCGAGCCCAGATTATCGGAAAAACAAGTATGAGAAACCCGGGACAGTGGTTTTCAAAAAGGGTAACTTTTACAAAGTGGCTACCCACGATAGTTATCTTGACGTGTTTGTCCGAGAATCTCGAGACAAACTATGAGGATCTCGCGGCAACCAAGTGACATGTGCGGGCGGACCTCATCAGGAAACTGTAGATTTTGATTTTTAGGTTTTCGATTTTAAATTTACATTCAATGTCTATACCTCGGTTGGGCTGAAAATAAGTCTTCGAATATTTCAAAACCTAAGATTTTAAAAATGAGAATTGACTCGTGAAGATTTCCGTAATTGGTACCGGCTATGTCGGGCTTGTCACAGGCACATGTTTCGCCGAGACGGGGAATAATGTTGTCTGCATGGATGTGGACGCGAAGAAAATCGCACAGCTAAAGAAAAGGAAGTCTCCGATATACGAGCCGGGGCTCGATTCGCTTCTTGAAAAAAATATCAATGCAGGGCGGCTTTCGTTTACGACTTCTTTGAAGGAAGCCGTTATCGATTCTCAAGTGATTTTTCTTTGCCTCCCAACTCCACCCGGTGCGGATGGAGGGGCTGACCTGAAATATGTGATTGATGTTTCGCAGGAAATCGGGAAAATAATAGATACGGAATCACGGGGAACGCGCGGCAAGCTTCAGGGAAACGCCGGAGAGGCCGCATATAAGCTCCTTGTTACAAAAAGCACCGTTCCTATAGGAACAGGCGACAAAATTAAGGAAATTCTCAAGAGATATTCTAATGTAAAGCTTGAGATGGCTTCTAATCCGGAATTTTTGAAGGAAGGGAATGCAATCCAGGATTTCATGTTCCCTGATCGCGTCGTTCTAGGCGTCGAGAATGAGAAGGCGGAGCAAACTCTTCGTGAATTATATGAGCCCTTCGTTCGCACAGGAGCGCCGATTCTCTTGATGGAAATCCGCAGTGCCGAAATGGTAAAGTATGCCGCGAATGCGTTTCTTGCTACGCGGATATCTTTCATAAATGAGATAGCATCGCTTTGCGAAAAACTTGAAGCTGATGTGGACAAAGTCCGGATGGCGATTGGCTACGATAACAGGATTGGTCAGAAATTTCTTTTTCCAGGAATCGGATGGGGGGGAAGCTGTTTCCCGAAAGATGTCAAGGCGCTTATCAAAATGGGCGAGGAAGTATCGGTTGGAACGCCGGTTGTCTCAGCCGTGAATGCCGTCAACGAACGGCAGAAAAGAGTCCTCCCCCAAAAAGTAAAGAGACATTTTGGCCTCGACCTGAAAGACAAAAAATTTGCTATATGGGGATTATCCTTCAAACCGAAAACCGATGACATGAGGGAGGCCTCCTCTGTAGTCGTAATCGAGGAGTTGTTGAAATGCCGCGCAACGGTGTCGGCATTCGATCCGGTTGCCATGGAGAATGCAGAGAGAATCTTTGGGAAAAAAGTTTCTTATGCCAAAGACCCATATGCCGCTTTGAAAAATGCCGATGCATTGTTATTGATAACCGAATGGCAGGAATTCCGAGAACCGGATTTCGAGAAGATGAAGATGTTGATGAAGAACCCTGTAATATTTGATGGGAGGAATATATATAATCCTGGCAAGGTGAGAGCGGCAGGGTTCGAGTATTATGGAATTGGAAGAAAATAAGCATCCTAAAATCGAAAACCTTAAATCACAATTTAGCATCATCTTGTGTCAACTATCCTAATAACTGGTGGCGCCGGCTTCATAGGTTCGCACCTCTGTGACAGGTTTCTGACAGAGGGCGAAAATGTGATTTGTATGGATAATTTTCTTACCGGAAGTCCCGACAACATCGCCCACCTTATCGGAAATCCGAAATTCAAATTCATCCAGCATAACGTTACGGATTTTATCTATGTTGAAGGAAAAGTTGACGCCGTACTCCACTTCGCTAGCCCGGCTTCACCTATAGATTACCTCAAGCTGCCCATCCAGACTTTGAAAGTTGGTTCGTTAGGGACACACAAGGCACTCGGTTTCGCTAAGGCGAAAGGAGCTCGTTTTCTTTTGGCATCGACGAGCGAAGTCTACGGGGATCCGCTTATCCACCCCCAGCGCGAAGAGTACTGGGGGAATGTCAATCCGATTGGGATACGCGGGGTGTATGACGAAGCAAAGCGATTCGCCGAGGCACTGACAATGGCATATCACAGGTATCATGGTCTCGACACCCGCATCGTCAGGATATTTAACACGTTCGGTCCAAGGATGCGGCTTAACGATGGAAGAGTCCTTCCCGCCTTTATGAAACAGGCTCTGTTAGGAGAAGACCTCACTGCATTCGGCGATGGGACACAAACTCGCAGCTTTTGTTATGTGGATGATTTAGTCGAAGGTGTAGTTCGCCTATTGAGAGCAGACTACCATGAACCGATCAACATTGGCAATCCTGACGAAATTACTATCTTGCAGTTTGCTGAAGAGATCATCGAGATTACGAAGTCCGGAAGTATGATTTCCTTCATGCCTTTGCCAGAAGACGATCCGAAAGTTAGGCAGCCTGATATAACGAGAGCGAAAGAAATACTGAAGTGGGAGCCAAAGATAGCGAGAAAAGATGGTCTGAAGAAAACTCTTGAATATTTTCGATCGAGGATTTCTTCCCACCAAGAATGAATGAGTGAGAGGTCTTCTTGGAAGGAATTTGGGCATGGATTGGCAGTCGATAAGCAAATTCACGATTTCCCGGATGGATCTTTGGACAAGCGGCCGTCGCGATGCGTCTCATGAACGGATCAGGATGGCTTCTTTGTTTTAGAGATGGTGGTCGCGCCGTGTGCGCAGGGGCAAGGAGTAGTCGATAATCTAGTGATATAGTGTTAGAAAGCACGTCTGCTCGAAAGGTCTAGCACTTTGCTACATTTGTTATGCCGAAACAGCTAATTATGTGACTGTGGCGATATAGTGCTTGACAAATTTTTGCGCATGAGCTAACTTTTTGTTCAAAGGTAGGAGGTTTTAGGCGGCTTCTTAAAAAGGGATGTCTAGAGGCTGCTTTAAGGAGATTTGGACAAAAGACAGACGCTGATTCATGGTTTGAGGCAAAGGAGAAAAGGTTTTCGGGATGCCTCGAGCATGGTTGACAAAACTGACACCTCTTGCAGAATCAGGGACGCAAAGGGTCTTGCAACTGTAGTGGTCAGGCTTCTGAAAGAAATGTAATTCATTCTCTTTCAGGAGAAAATGCTGTTAATTTAAGGCATTAGTCACACGCAAGATAAATACTTGGCTCTCACGAGCTGCCCTGCTAAATATTTTTTCTTCTAGGCAGAAAGGTGAAAGACCGTGGTGTATCATTGTGGCGGTCTTGATGGTTAGTCACTCGACTGTGAGTGAGATAGCGAAGCTGTGGAAAAAATCTTCACGGTTTTGAGTGGACAAAGAAAGAGTCAGCATTATCATGGCATCCGCATGCAAGGCAATTCAAATAAAACTCGGCAACAATAAATGAAGAAAGCTCTTATCACCGGCATCACGGGGCAGGATGGCTCGTACCTCGCCGAACTTCTACTGTCGAAGGGATACGAAGTTCATGGGATAATTAGGCGCGCATCGTCCTTTAATACCTCGCGAATTGATCACATCTATGTCGATCCTCATGAGCCAAACGTGAGATTATTCCTTCACTTCGGTGATTTGTCTGACTCAGAAGAGATTTCAAGCATTATCTACAACATTAAACCCGATGAAGTGTACCACCTGGCCGCTCAAAGCCACGTTAGAGTGAGCTTTGATACTCCAGAGTATACCGGGAACGTCACTGCTTTAGGCACAACCCGCATTCTCGAGACTCTTAGAAGGAGTGGCCACGACATAAGGTTCTATCAGGCATCGAGCAGTGAAATGTTTGGATCCTCGCTCCCTCCTCAGAGCGAGGAAACACCGTTCAAGCCGAGAAGTCCGTACGCGGCTGCCAAAGTATATGCGTACTGGATGACTAGGAATTATCGAGAAGGGCAGGGCGTATTTGCATGTAATGGTATTCTGTTCAATCATGAATCTCCGAGGCGTGGCGAAACATTCGTAACTCGCAAAATCAGTGTCGCAGTGGCAAACATCCTGGCGGGGAAACAGAAAAAAATCTTCCTCGGAAATCTGGACGCAAAGCGAGATTGGGGGTTCGCTCCGGAATATGTTGAAATGATGTGGCGTATGCTCCAGGCTGAAAAGCCGGGTGATTATGTGGTCGGGACATCTGAAAATCATTCGGTGAGAGAATTTATTGAGCATGCATTCAAATATGTGGGAATATCTGTTTCTTGGAGTGGTTGCGGTGTCCAAGAGAAAGGTATCGCGGAATCAGTTGATGAAAGATGGCATCATATCCTCAAGCCGGGTAGCATCATCCTTGAGATTGATCCGTGGTATTTTAGGCCGACGGAGGTCGAGGATCTGAGAGCGGACATAACAAAAGTCAAAAATATATTTGGATGGACGCCGCGAGTGAACCTTGAAGCTCTAGTGAAAATCATGGTAGATTACGACATGAAAGCGTTAGCTCTCACGCCTCCCGGGGAGGGCGAAAAAATATGTTCTATGAAGGGATTCGAATGCTATCATTTTTGATGTTGGTATCGCTGCCCAGGAATCTCTGTCTATTCTTGTTTGGTGGCTGTTCAGACCATCTTGACTCTAGTATAGTGGTCGATGGTAGATAAATTGGTCCGTTATGTCCGCGAAGGTGAAACGGTTATCGCGGTAATGATACGGAAGGACTTTACTAAGGATGGAATCCATTTCTTCACCGAAGGTGAGTCTTCTCAACAATTGGCGTTCATGAAGCACCCCAAGGGTTATATCATTCAACCTCACGTGCACAATCCATTTTCCAGACAGATCCGAGATACAATGGAGGTAATTTTCATAAGAAAGGGCGTCTTGAGAGTTGACTTCTATTCAAGAAACAGAGTCTATCTTGAGAGCTCTGTTCTTACCGAAGGAGACGTACTGATGCTTGTTTCTGGTGGACACGGATTTCAAGCTCTAGAAGAGGTTGAGATGTTTGAGGTGAAACAGGGTCCATATGCGGGTGAAGCTGACAAGACGAAATTTAAGAATTTCCCCGACGAGAATTTACGAATCATTTGAATTGAGAGGAACGTTGATGTCAAAGCGGATTCCCGTGTGCGAGCCTTTTTTGAACGGAAATGAGCTTGAATATGTGATGGACGCTGTGAGAACCGGATGGATTTCCTCTGCCGGGATATATGTCAAGAGATTTGAAGAAGGGTTTGCGAGCTATTGCGGAGCTAAACATGCGGTAGGCATCTGTAATGGCACGAGCGCATTACATGTAGCTCTGCGAGCAGCGGGCATATGCGCAGGCGATGAAGTGATCATACCGGATTTCACGATGATTGCCACGGCCTTCTCGGTGTGCTACACAGGGGCTAAGCCGGTGTCTGTCGACGCCGAAGCAGAAACGTGGAACATTGATCCCGAAAAAATCGAATCCCGGATCACAAAAAGAACAAAAGCAATCATGCCGGTCTCGATCTTCGGCCATCCCTGTGACATGGATGCCATAGGCGCGATAGCCCGCGCAAAAGGCATTCTCGTGATTGAGGATGCCGCAGAATCGGTCGGCGCAGAATACAAGGGCAGGAAGACAGGAACTCTCGCGGATATAACCGCTTTCAGTTTTTACGCCAATAAGAATCTGACGACTGGGGAAGGCGGGATGGTGGTTACGAACAATCTCGATTTTTACAAACGAGCGATGCTTTTGAAGAACCTTTTTTTCCCGTTGGACGGAATCCGTAATTACCTTCATGAAGAAATCGGGTTTAACTATAGAATGTCCAATCTCCAGGCCGCAATCGGACTTGCTCAGCTCGAGAAGGCGGACGAGTACAGAAGGCTGCGAACGGAGCACGCGAAGATGTATCGTAAATACTTAATCGACGTTCCTGGAATTACTATGCAAAAGGACAAACCTGATGTGGTAAATGTGAACTGGATGAATGGCATAGTTGTAGATGCCGCGAAATACGGTCATTCGCGAGACGAGTTAATGTCTTATTTGGCCCGGAATGGTGTCGAGACGCGATTGTTCTTTGTTGGTATGCATCGCCAGCCTTCACTCTTGAAGTACGGCTGTAATTTTGATGGAGATTATAACGTGACCGATTGGCTGTCACAAAACGGATTTTATTTGCCGTCAGGAAGTAACCTTGCTGAAGATGATATCAGAACAATAAGTGATCTCATTGCCGGCTATGCCGGATAATGGAGAACAATCGGATGAATTTCACTGGCTACGCAAAATATTATGATCTCCTGTACGGCGACAAGGATTATGTCTCAGAAGCGCGGTATGCGCAATCACTGATCGAAAAATTCGGCGCCGGTTCAAGACGCTCCATTCTTGATATTGGATGTGGCACTGGACGGCACGCCGAATATCTCTCAGGGCTAGGTTACGAGGTTGATGGAATTGATCGGTCGAGAGAAATGATTTCGATAGCAGAAAGTCGAAGTATATCGCGGTGTCACTTCAAGGTAGGTGACGCAACGACATTTGTTTCGGAAAAAAAATACGATGTGGTACTTTCATTGTTCCATGTTCTCAGCTATCAAACAAAGAATGAAGATGTGGAGCTGATGTTGACAAATGCAGGACAAAGCGTCCGGAGGGGTGGGCTGGTACTTTTTGATTTCTGGTACGGACCTGCGGTCTTGACAGAAAAGCCATCCACAAGGGTCAAAACGGTCGAGAGCGATGGGCTGGTTATCCAACGTGTGGCCCGCGGCCATCTACGCGAAGACCAGAATATCGTTGATGTAGAAATCGACGTTCTGGCGCTTAACCACGCGACGCATAGTTACGAGCGACTCAATGAAGTTCATCCTATGCGTTATTTCTTTATTCCGGAGTTGGATTTTTTTCTTTCAAAGGTTGGGTTGCAGTCGAAAGCGTATTTTGCCTGGGAAAGTCAGGATCCGCCGAGTCCGTCAAGCTGGAGTGCATCTTGCGTCGCAGTGAAAGTTTCATAACTTTTTCATGACGAAGAGAGTCAGGACATCTCATCGAGCATATTCAAGTTGGTCGACCGTTGGAAAACGGGAAAGCACGAATGCAATGAAAGTCCGTTTGGTTCTGAAGGATCGAGGGTGGATACTCGAAAAAATCGCAAAGCGTCTCGCCGAATATCTGCCGAGATGGAATGTCAAAGCTGAGATTGACCAATTTCCTTCTTCCTCGGTTGACGTTAACCATTGGATGCTTTATTACGACACCGGCGGAAAGTTTGTGTCTAAGAATACTCTTGGAATTACTCATGTTGACCGCCGCGCCAAATTGC
The DNA here is from genome assembly GCA_035515795.1 of Candidatus Acidiferrales bacterium. Taxonomy (NCBI): domain Bacteria; kingdom Pseudomonadati; phylum Acidobacteriota; class Terriglobia; order Candidatus Acidiferrales; species Candidatus Acidiferrales bacterium. Next base: position 16,357 of record DATJAY010000025.1, read on the forward strand.
ACGTTTTGAAGCGGCGATTAGAATCGGCAGATATGGGAATCTGCATGTCGCGGATGATGGTTGAGCAATTAGTCGCGCTTGGTGCTCCGCGTGACAAACTTTGCTTCATTTCTCCAGCGCATGACGGTTTGGTGAAACCTAAGAGGATTGTGGTGGGAATAACGACGCAGATAAGGCCTGATGGCGCCAAGAGAGAAAGCATACTGGTAGAAGTGGCAAAGAAGACTCACCTGGGAAATTTTCACTTTGAAATAATAGGTCCAAACTGGCAAAGAGTAATTCCTATCTTGAAGGCTGCAGGAGCTACCGTTAATTACAATGAAGGCCACTATACTAAAAGCAATGAAAGTCATCTAGCGTTAGTTGTCGACGCATTGACCCGCTTTGATTATTATTTGTACATGGGATGGGATGAAGGCTCTATGGGTATACTGGACGCACTGGCTGCTGGAATTCCAACCATTGCTACACCGCAAGGTTTTCATCTTGACATAGAATCCGGCATAACGCATCCGTTCATTGACTCGAAGGATTTGCATGAAATTTTCATGCGTTTAGGGAATGAGAGACAATCACGTATTGATGGAGTAAAGCATCTCACTTGGGATGAATATGCGAGGAAGCATGCGGCGGTATGGCATGCTATTGTAGGTGGGGAACGATCTCCCACAGATTCTGCAATCCATGAGGGAGTGACATTTGGCACAGACCTGCCGGAGAAATCAGGGACGGATTGGCGGGAGAATTGGTCGAGGATGCGGACAAGGACTAACAATACTGCACTGAAGGATGATTTTGCTATGTTATGGGAGTTTTACACGGGTAAGAAGCTTAGAGAGAATCGATTTTTCAAATTTGCCAAACGCCTAAAGTCAATGCTTCAATCAGACGAGCATATTCTGGGGAATTAGCTCCTTTACCCGAGGAAAAAGAACGTTCTCCATATCATATTGATAGGAATATTATCACACCCACTTGACCCCTTTTACTGATGCAAAGCTTCTATAGTTGGAGAATGTCAGGTGACCCTATCTTGACTTGTCAGAGGGACTAAACTCAAAGAAGGAAATATATCAGCTTATGAAATATCTTGTGACCGGGGGAGCAGGATTCATCGGCTCCAATATTGTGGAAGAGCTACTACGTAGAGGTCAGGAAGTTCGAGTCTTAGATAATTTTTCGACCGGTAAGAGACAAAACATCGAGAAGATACAGGAACGCATCGAGTTGATAGAAGGCAACATCTGCAGTTATCACATAGTACGTCGAGCGGCGGTCGGAGTAGACGTGATTCTACATCAAGCTGCTCTCCCTTCTGTGCCGCGATCTATAGCGGATCCTATCACTTCTAATGAAGTGAACGTCGATGGAACTCTCAATGTATTGAACGCCGCAAAGGAATGCGGAGTAAAGAGGATAGTATTCGCGTCATCTTCTTCTGTTTACGGTAATGCAACAGAATTACCGAAGCATGAAGGATTAAATTCTAATCCCATGTCGCCTTACGCTGTTTCTAAACTTGCCGGGGAAAAATATTGCGAAGTATTCTCACGATTGTATGGACTCGAGACGATCGCGTTACGATATTTCAACGTCTTTGGTCCGAGACAGGATCCCGATTCGCAATACTCGGCGGTGATTCCCAGATTCATAACGAAGATGCTTCACGACGAGCAACCCGTGATTTATGGTGATGGCAAGACAAGCAGAGATTTTACATTCATCTCAAATGTAGTAAACGTAAATCTGTTGGCTGCCGATTCAAAGATTGAACCTGGTTCCTGCTTCAACTGTGCGTGTGACAGAGAAATTTCTCTTAACGATCTTGTGGCAACAATAAACGTGGTTCTCGGAAAGAAGATTTCGCCAATTTACGCTGCAGCGAGGCCTGGCGACATAAAGCATTCTCGTGGGTCTATTGACCAGCTAAGGAGAAAGCTGCATTTCCTGCCTACAAACAACTTTGAAGACGAAATCAGTCTTACAGTGGAGTGGTTTCAGAAAAAACATCTTCGGTGACTACTCTTTGAATATTCTCAGAATCGAATCATATAAGAGAGGAATGGTTTTCTCCTCTTTATTTAACATCGGATCTAAGGCGTTAACGTTCTTCCAGAGCATCGTGATAGCCTATTATTTTGGTGCCCAGGCCGGGACGGACGTATTTTTCTACTGCCTGTCGGCCATTGGATTTATATCTTCATATTTTGTTAGCGTCAACCAAGCAGTGCTGATACCGGAAGCGATGAGAATCTCCATTCAAGACAACAAGGGGAAATCCATCCGCTTCTTGAATTTCTTTCTGCTCCTTTACGTGCTGATCAGCCTGCTGGTGATTCTTATACTCTATATGAGTCCGATCAAAACCTTCCTTCTTATCTCCAGGTTTGATCAGGGAGTTTTGCAGTCGAATGCAGAAATAATTCTTCTTGCCATTCCACTCCTCTTCCTGATGAATCTATCTTCCGTCTTGGTTGACATTCTGACCTCCTATAAGTTTTTTACCATGCCGATGGTTGCCAGCATGACGTACAGCAGCTTCGCTCTGGTGTTCATTTTCGCCTTCCACAATGTTCTAGCAATAGCCAGTATTATCATCGGTTTGCTTGTCGGGTACTCCGTTAACGTCGTTGTTCTCTTAGCCCTGCTAAAGACGAAAGTGGAATGGGAATTCAAAGTAGGAGGGGTTTCTATCGGATGGAGGAACTGGAAGAATCTTATCCTGATCCAGTTAGGAAACATAACGACTACCCTTGGCTCGTATCTCCCGTTATACCTCATAAGCGGATTCAACACCGGTGTTGTAACCGCTCTTAATTACGGCCAAAGAGTGTCCAACATCCCCGATCAATTAATCACAACTCAAGTGAGCCAAGTCTCTGCAATAAAGTTCAACGAACTTTATGCGTTGAGACAATTCTCGAAATTGAACGATGCTTTTGTAGAGGCGGCTTCGTTCCTTATGTTTTTTTTCATACCTATTAGTTTCATTTTGTTCCAATTCAGTCCGGAAATAATAAAACTGCTTTATCAAAGAGGAGCATTCGATCCAAAGTCAGTTATGATCACGTCAGAATTTCTAAAATATTTTGGCCTTACGCTCCCGTTTGTGGCTCTTAATACATTATCCACTCGATTGATGATGGCAGGACAGAAAATTAAAGCTAGTTTTTTTTCACAAATCGTTGTTAACGTCATTTTCCTCGTACTTCTCTGTTATCTAGTCGGAAGAATCGGCCCGCTTGGCTACCCACTTTCGGTGGTGCTTTACTTGCCTATTAGCGTGCTTCCGTATAACTTCTTTCTCTTCAGAGTACTGTTTCCGGAACTTGCCTACTGGAGAGTCATACGGAACTTCCTGTTGATAACTCTCGTCAATGTGGCAGTGTCGGCCCCGATTTATTTTTTGATTCGTGTGGGATTTGAGGGAGCGCTCTTTCTCTTCCTGAGCGTGTTCTACTATTTTGTCGTTGTCATTGTTATCAATTATCGGTTTACGATAAGTGAACAAACAAAAGAACTGTCAAGGTTGACAATCAATAGATTGATCGTCACCTTGCATTACGGGTTCTCTTAGACTTATCGGATAGTCAACTTCTAAATTCACACCCTATGATCAAAAGATATCTGAAGAATTTTTCAGGCTTTCTTGATAAGTACTACTTTCTTAAAAGGAAAGTAATACAGTTAAACAGCGTCCAAGAATTAAAAAAGGTATTTGGTTGGACCGAAAACCCTGTCTTGGATCGACCGGACATACGCGAGTTCGACTCGGTTGATGATGTCAACGAAAGGAGGTTGCGGGATGCTGAAAGTCTGGGGACAGTGTTGATCAATCTAAAGCCCAGGGTTGCACTTGAAATCGGCACCGCCAACGGCATGGGGACAGTTTTAATTGCTGCAAATGCGCCCGGCTCAGAGATCTACACCATCAACATTCCACCCGAAGAGGTTCTCAGCGGGAAAGGGGGAAAGCTGACGACAGTAGCGCTGGAAAGAGAGAAGATTGGGATCGAATACAAGAAGCGGAACCTGACAAATGTTCACCAGATTCTAGCGAACACTGCTACGTGGTCACCCGAAATTGGTAAGATTGATTTTGCCTTTGTCGATGGTTGCCACGATAAAGAGTTTGTCTTCAATGACACAAGAAAGGTGTTAGACAATTCCCATAAGAATTCATTCATTCTTTGGCATGATTTCAGCCTTGGATTGGTAAAGAACTACAAATGGATCGATGAGGTGTGCTCGGGAGTTGAAAAACTCTATAGGAAGGGTTACTTGACCGGTTACATATTTCATGTCAGAGATTCTTGGGTCGGAGTGTACAGGGTCGAATAAAGCCCGAGCTACGTCATGAATTCTGATCTTAAGATACTTTATGGTTACCCGGTGTATCCTTCGGCCGCTTACGGGGATGTGGAAGCGATGAACAAAGAGTACCTGGCACGCCTCTCGAGTGCCGGTTTTGACGTCGAGGGATTCTGTTTGACATTGGACCCACCGAGCGCGGCACTTTCATTCAGGGAACTCAACAGCATGTGGAAGCGGGGAGATAGAAAGCTGCTGCGAATGTATGAGAGGCTGGAGAAGGTGCTGGAAAGCAAAGATGTCCTGATCAATGCCTCGGGAATAAACCTCCATCCTCGCTTCGTAGAACAACTTTCGGTCTTTACGGTGTTTCAGTGTTTCGATGACCCCGAAAATTCTCGTAACCTGTCAAAACCTGCCGCTGCGGCTTATGATCTGAGTCTTGTCGGAAATGTCGCCGAGGTTGAAACGTACAAGAGTTGGGGAGTCAAAAACGCGGAGTGGACCGCTATTGGCTTAATGCATAATATCTTTGACCCTGGTCTGACGTACGAAGAGATTCTAGAAGGCGAAAGAGATATAGACATTTTTCTGATGGCTGATAAGACTGCACCATGGAGAAGGGAAAGGTTGGAGAAACTTGAGGTGGCATTTCCCCACGGCCACTTTTATGGAAAGGGATGGGCTAAGGGTATCCTTCCCCGCGAAATGGAACTCCAGATGTTAAGACGCTCGAAGATAGGGCCGAACATACATAACTCCACCGGTCCAATAAATCTCCGGACTTTTTATTTGCCTGCCAATGGCGTGATGCAGATTTGTGATAACAAGAGTCACCTGAGCGTTCTGTTCGAGCTGGACAAAGAGGTCATAGGATTTGATAGTGTGGACGAGTGCGTTGAGCTATGCAGATACTTTCTAAGTCATGATGTTGAACGACGAAGAATAGCAGCTGAAGGATGGAGACGGGCGATGAAGGATTACACGGAGACATCTGTGTTCAGAAGAAACGTCGAGCTAATAAGAAAACACATAGGGGCGCAGGAAGCGCGGCGAAATGGACGCGGAATAGCCTTGAGACGCTTGAATGAAACGAAATGGATTAAAGAACTGTGGTTCTTTTTTGTACTTATGGAGAAGGTTGAAACGGGTACTGAGAGATTGATTCGTCTGATGAGATATCCGAGAAGATTACCGGCCAAGCTCTTGCATTTGATAACAAGTTCGTTCACAAACTGAACCTCAGGTCCGGGATATTCAAGGCTACTTTGAAAAGATGAACAGAGAGAAAAGCGTATTCATTCTTGTTGGGGCCCAATTGGTTTTTCCGATGGTTTCAAGTTTGCTCCTGTCATTTAGCGATTTGCAGGTTGTCTATATCAACTATATCTTTTTGGGAATCTGCGCCATTTTTCTGACGGTGATAATGCCGAAATCTCCAGGCAAGCTGATGACTCTTTTCGGGAGACGAGCTGCTGCTTTGGCGGTCCTTGGCCTCCTAATCTTGTTGTTTGACAGGCTAGTTCGCGGTCCGGGTACAATGTTCGCCATTGCCAGAAGTTATGGTCTGCTAAGTGCGGCACTTGCTCTATTTGCGTTATCCAAATTGCCCAAGGTGTCGGGGAAGAGGGTCTTTGACTGGTTAACGATATTCTGTGCAGTAGTATTTCTGATTCAACTTGGGGTTTCGATTCGACAATCGGTTTCCGGAGTCAGCCATGACTATCTTTCCAACTCATATGACTGGAACGGGATGGATAAAAGATTCAAGAGTTCGGATCAACAGATTTACGGTCCAGCGGATGTTGAAGACAGGCTTCAACTCAAAGTCTTCGCTGCGAATGTAAACGTGCCATTTCAGATTGGTTTCGATGGAATGCTAGGTGCAAGCAATCATTGGGGGACCCAGCTTCCTTTTTATCTACTCATTTTCCTTTATCGCATAACTGAAGCCAAGCCGAGGAGACTATTCTTCTTGATTTGTTCTTTCTTAATAATCTTTGCAGCTTTTTTTAACACAACCAGGTTTTCCATTCTCGCTGTGGTCGTCACGTTGGCAGTTTTTGGAAACTATGTGATGCCCGGACTGAGGGCCCTGAAGGGAATCGTCCTTGCGGCGGTTCTGATATTTCTCTATTGGTACGGGGTAACTTTGGCAAGAGCAGCGGCGGAATACGTGTCAAAAACAGATACCATGACGCTCCGTCTCCAGACCTGGTCTGTATTTGGGAGATTTATATTTGCCAGAGACCTGCTCAGCATATTGGTAGGGTCAACGTTTGATGGCCTGTATAGGATTAGACAACTCCTGCAGTGGCCTGACACCGAGAATGAGGTCTTGGAAATACTCTTTGATTATGGACTCGTATTCCTTATCTATGCATTTGCAAATGTTGTGTTCCTGGTTAAGAAGATGCGGAGAATGGGGCACAAGGAGTCGTTTTTTACTAAGCTCATATTGTTCGACGTTTTTGCAGTTACCATCTGGAGCAATGTTCTATTCAGGTATTCAACCATGATACCTCTGTCGATATTTACATACCGAATGCTCTTGAGCGTGTATGACAATGTCAGCCCCACTATGCAGGCGACAAGTGCTCCATGAAGACACTAAGCATTCTGTTGACCACGGAGTCTCTCGGCCCTGGAGGGGCAGAAAGGCAGCTTACTGAGCTCGCAAAGGGTTTGTCCATTCACAATGACTTTAAGTTGAGTATAGTGTCATTCTCGCGGAAAAGCCACTATGATGATGAAGTAGAAAAGTGCTCGCCTCTCTTTCGCATATCTGATAGATATGACGTTTGGCGGCTCTCTGTGCTCAGGAACCTAATGAAGGCATATGATGCTGTCCGGCCGCAGATTGTGCATTCCTTTTTGGTGATGGATAGCATCTACGTTTACCTGCTCAGCTATTTCAGGGATTTTGTTTGGATCAACGGTTCGATTCGCGACACGATTGGTACCAGGGATTGGCAGCAGTATGCAAAGAAGAAGCTGTTAAAGTTGGCACCCTACGTTGTTGCAAATAGTCACGCTGGCTTAGAACATTATGGATTCAAAGCGGATGATAGACATGTTGTCATCCACAATGGAATAGATGTAGGCAGGTTTTCTCGCGCGAACTCAGACTCACCAAGAGAGTTCAGCATATGTTCCGTCGCGAACTTCTCAAGTTATAAGGATCATTGGACCCTTCTGAAGGCATTCAAGATCATTGCTGATCGAAATGTCAGACTATATCTGGTGGGTGACGGGAAATTCAGACCTGAGTACGAGAGCTATGTTAGATCCGAAAACTTGTCGGGAAAAGTTATTTTTCTGGGGAGGCAAACCGATGTTGAGCAGATCATTTCAAACATGGATCTGGGAGTGCTTTGCTCATACAAGCAAATTGGAGAAGGTTTTCCGAACGCTGTTCTGGAATTTATGGCGAGCGGCGTACCTGTGATCGCATCGAATGTTGGCGGCGTGAAAGAAATCATCCGAGACGGAATAAACGGATTTGTCGTTGACCCGGAGTCCCCTAAAATCCTTGCCGAGAGAATTCAATTTACAATGGACAACATGGCGCAGATGCGGCCCATCATAGAAACCGCTTTTGTAGACGTGAAAACGCGCTATTCATCCGAAATCATGGCAGAGAAGTATGCAAATTTCTATAGAAGCATCGCCTGACGTTTATAGTTCTGACTTAACGGGAGTCATATAATCTGGTTTTATGAAATTCTCTTTGATTGTGACAACTCAGGGAAGGCCAAAAGAATTCAACAGGTTGATGAAAAGCCTCGCAGAGCAATCGTACAAGGTTCTTCAGCTCGTTGTAGTTGATCAGAGTGACAACGACCGTATAGAAGAACTAGCGGCTCTCTATTCCTCTCGCTTCGAGGTCTCTTATCTACGTGCGCAGAAATGCAGTCTTTCCCATGCTCGAAATATAGGACTCCGGTTGGCTTCGGGTATTGTCATAGCATTTCCAGACGATGATTGTTGGTACGCTCGGGACACATTACTCGAAGTAAAAGGAAGATTTGAGAACGGCATGGAGGGATGTCCTGCATTGGATGGAGTATCTGTTCGTACTTTGGACTGGAACGGCGGGCCAAGCTGCGTTAGGTGGTTTAATAAAAGGTGTTTTGTGAATTATCTTAACGTTTGGAACACCACTATTTCTGTCGGTATTTTCTTATCCGCGAACTTGATAAGGAAGACAGGGCCATTCGATGAATCCATAGGGGTAGGTTCAGGAGGCAAGATCAGATCAGGAGAAGAGACTGATTTTGTGCTGAGAAGCCTTAATGTGGGTGCCAAAATACTGTACGATCCAAAAATATTTGTTCATCATGAAGACAACTTTTCAGGGGCATCAGTGAGCCCGAAGAAAGGTTTCGTCTATGGATACGGAATGGGCTATGTTATGAGAAAGAATGACTATCCATTCAGATTTCTTGGGAGGTTCTTGGTCAGGTCATTGGGAGGGTCTGTTTTGAATCTTTTCAAGTTTCGTATTAGAAAATCAGCAATTTATATTTCGATTGCGACTGGCCGATTGATGGGGTTCTGCCAGGGGAAATAGTCGATGGATTTTCAATCGCGTCGTGGATCTCGACATCAATTATGACAAAACCACCACACTAAGAATATCGTGAACGACCCCATAGTTATAGATGTCAGGATGCTCAGGCAATCTGGAATCGGTACTTATATACGCAACATAGTGCCTGTTCTAATCAAACTCCGCCCAACGCATATGTTTTGCCTCATTGGGAACAAGATTGATCTGGATGCGTTTGAGTGGTCGCGAGAGGAAAACGTAGTCGTTATTAACAGTCGGGCCCCGATTTACTCAGTTAGCGAACAGTTGGCTTTGGTGGGGAAGGCGCCTCGAAATGCAGCACTCTTTTGGTCGCCTCACTATAATATTCCCTTATTCTATCGAGGAAAATTATTGGTCACCGTCCATGATGTTTTCCATTTGGCGAATTCCCATTATGTGAATGGCGTTCATAAGAGAATTTATGCCAGGTATTTCTTCAATACTATTAGAAGAAAAGCGGCTAGGATCATATGCAGCTCTAACTTCACAGCTAGCGAGTTTGCCCGTTTGGTCGGGGATGCGGAGATTGAGGTGATTTATCCGGGTGTCTCACCTGATTTTTTTGATATTCCCCGCGAGCATAGTCTATTTTCACGTCCTTACTTTCTATGTGTTGGCAATGTGAAGCCTCATAAAAATCTTGGCAGACTTATCAAGGCGTTTAAGAAAATAGAAGGCGACGTACCCCATCTCCTCGTAATAGTAGGTCAGAAGGACGGTTTCATAACAGGAGATCCAACCGTGCAAGAAATCATAGACAGGGGACCAGAAAGGATAATATTCACGGGTCATGTCCCTGATTCGTTGTTAAGGCAATATTTTGTTCAAAGTGATGCGCTCGTTTTTCCTTCAGTATATGAGGGGTTTGGCATCCCACCGCTAGAAGCGATGGCTTGCGGTATTCCGGTCCTTGCTTCGAGAATCGAAAGCGTGAAAGAAATCTGTAAGGATTCCGTCTTGTACATGGATCCTTTGGACATTGATGATATTTCAGAAAAGATGAGGTTAGTCGTCCATGATACATCACTGAGAAGCGCGCTTGTCGAACACGGTGCAAGTTGTGTCAGGACGTACAACTACGAATCGACCGCGAAAAAAATTGCCGATTTGATGTCTCAGATTATCGAGGATGGTGCATCCAAAAGATGAACCGGACGAGACGATTCTCGAGTAGACATTCATGAAAATCTTGCTCATGGAATGATTATCAATAGAGCAAAAGACAAAAATAGAAAATTAAAAATCGCCATCGTCACGGAAGATTTTCTTCCTTTCTATGGTGGGCAGGAAGTCAGGTATTTGGAGCTCGCCGAGAAACTTTCCGAGTACGGAAGCAGTGTAGACATATTCACTATGAGAGTATATCCTCAAACCGAACCTGAGGAACGGTTTGGCCTCGTCAATGTATATAGGATAACAAACGCCTTGCGTTACAAGAACTCCATCTGGGGGAGGCGAAATCCAATAGACATCATTCGCTTTACATTTTCGATATTCCGGAAAAGGCGGGAACTCTCAGGATATGACATCGTTCTTTTCAACATTTGGCCTCTATTGCCGCCTTTGTTAATCCCTTTCTTTCTGAACACTGTGTCAGTAGTCGATTGGTGCGAAATCCGGCGATCATTTCTTTGGAATATTGTTTACAAACTCTTGGCAAGAAAAGGGCTTTTTCACATCGGTGTCAGCAAAGATATTTGCGAACAACTTGTCGACCACTATTCGATTGATCCCAAAGGAGTCATGCCAATTCTAAGCGGAGTAGATTTTTGTGGCTTAAATTCTGCTGTCCGCAACAAAAGCCGGGGCATGCTTCTCTTCATGAGCAGGTTCACTCAACACAAGGATCCGGAGATTGTCCTTGAGGCATTCAGATATGGTGGTCTTTTCGACCGTGGATATAATTTACATCTCGTGGGACACGGCGAACTATACGATGGTTTGAAAAACAAGTATCTTTTGGAAAAAGGCGTCGTTTTTCATGGGAGCGTTTCCGATAGAGACAAAGCCGTCCTACTGTCTGAAGCAATGGTGTTAATACTCCCGTCCAGAAGAGAGGGATTCCCGCGAGTCATCGCGGAAGCTTCCGCGACTGGAACGCCCACCATTACCACCAATGATCTGGGGAACGGTGGGGCCGACGTGGTAAGTGAGTATGGAATCGGGTGGGTTTGTTCGCATAGCCCTCAGGACATAAGTAGAACGATCCTGGAACATATTAGTTTGGATAACAAAGAGTGGATGGCAGTATCAGAGAATTGCATAGCAGTAGCTAAGGAAAAGTTTAGCTGGGATCGAGTCGCGAATGACTTTTTGGGATTCATTTCGAGGATAGGTAGCTTTGGTGACGCCTGATATTTCCTCCGCGCGGTTTTCTCATTCTCAAGGATCAGAAATTCTAGAAAAGGAAGTATATGAGTAGCGAAGTAGTACTGGTGACAGGTGGAATCGGCTTCATCGGAATGCATGTGATCCAAGAATTGCACGGTCGAGGGATAAAGGATGTTTCTATCGTTGACAACTTGTTCAAGGGAAAAAAGGAGTTCATGCAAGAATTTAAGACGGCAGTCGATTTCTTCCCGTTGGACATCAATTCCCCCAATCTTGATGATCTGTTTAAAGCGAAAAGATTTTCGATGGTCATACACCTTGCGGCGATTCATTCGATACCATACTGCATTTCCAATCCGGTTGGTGTGTGTGATGTGAACATAAAGGGGACTCAATCTATTATCGAGAGGTGCAAGAAGTTTAACGTCGCCCGCATTTTTCATGCATCGAGCGGTGCGGTATATAAACCCAGCAATCATAGACATACAGAAGATGATATTGCGGAACCAATCGAAATATACGGTGTGTCAAAATTGGCGAATGAATATCAAGTGAAGCTCCTATCAAATGCTACAGGAGCTAGGTGCGTCGTCGGGCGGATATTCAACGTAGTTGGAGGATTTGAAACGAATGAACATCTCATACCTGACTTGTTGAACAGAATGAAACACAGTTGCTGCATCGAGGTGGGAGCGCTGGACCCTGTCCGGGACTATGTACACGTGAAGGATGTAGCTCGAGCGATTGTGGATAGTACGCTGAATTCAGAAAACAGGTTTGATGTACTAAACATAGGGAGCGGTGAAGGTTATAGCGTCAGGCAGGTAATTGACATTTTATCCCAAATTGTTTCTAAGGAAGTAAGATTCGAGACTACCGAAACGCTCGTTAGAAAGATTGAAAGGCCACACCTTCTGGCCGATATTCGAAAGATTCATTCAATATTTGGTTGGGAACCTCAATATCATCTCACAGATGCCCTTAAGGATGCGGCTAACTATTTTGAGGTAATCTAGTTTATTGTATCGCATTTCTGATCTACGAAGTCCACCCGTACCGTCGCAGTGATGCTCCTTTGGGAATGTGAGGGTGTCTTTCCTCGGGAAGAATCTGTACGTATATGACTATAAGAGAGGCGGTTGTTCGTCAAAAGGTTTTCAGTAAAGATCCAAGATGTTTTTTCTTTGTTGCAGTTCGTTTGGGCTTCGAGGACACCGGATTTGGTGAAAAATAAATAGTAGGAAAGCTAGGGAGTAAAACATGCCTGAAAGAAAAGAGGCACTTGTCTGCGGTGCTGGAGGATTCATAGGTGGTCATTTGGTTCGGAGATTGAAAGAAGAGGGTCTTTGGGTCAGAGGTGTGGATCTGAAGTTTCCTGAGTTCAGAAAGAGTGATGCGAATGACTTTATCATTGGTGACTTGAGGGATCCGGTCGTTTGCGAGAATGTTATAGACCGACCTTTCGATGAAGTCTTCCAACTTGCGGCAGACATGGGTGGAGCCGGATTTGTCTTCACGGGCGAGAATGACGCGGACATCATTCACAATTCGGCGATCATAAATCTCAATATTGCACACGCAGCAGTGGATGCAAGAGTAAAGAAAATATTTTACTCTTCTTCTGCATGCATTTATCCGGCATATAATCAGGAGAATCCGGACAATCCGAAGTGTTCTGAAGATTCTGCATATCCTGCTGCCCCGGATAGTGAATATGGCTGGGAAAAACTATTCAGTGAACATGTTTATTTGGCGTTTCACAGAAACTATGGGTTGAATGTTCGTATAGCCAGATTCCACAACATATTTGGACCAGAAGGGACATGGAACGGCGGTCGAGAAAAAGCTCCAGCGGCCATGTGTAGAAAGGTAGCGGAGACCGAGGACGGGAGCGAAATTGAGATATGGGGGGATGGAAAGCAAACCAGGTCATTTCTTTACATTGATGAATGCCTAGATGCACTCCGCCGCTTAATGGATGCGGAATTTCCAGGCCCGGTAAATATTGGCTCTGAAGAGATGGTTTCTGTCGACCAGCTTGCTGAAATGGTAATGGATATTGCCAGCAAGAAGCTCTCGATTAGACATGTTTCTGGTCCCCTTGGAGTTAGAGGGAGAAATTCCGACAATCGATTGATTTACGAAAAGCTTCATTGGAAACCTAAGCAAAGTCTGAGGTCTGGATTAGAAAAAACATATCCGTGGATCAAAAAGCAGGTTGAGCAGGCAAAGGCAACTGTAAAGTAATCTCGGAGTGCCGATCACTTGCAAGATGTTATTTCTTATTCCACAAGTAGCGGGACTGGCGTCTGGTTCTAGATAGTCAAGCAAGAATTCACTGATCCTTCCTATACATGTGATTTTATTTTCGTCATTAGAAAGTTGTAATGCATCCATCTCTTAGATCGGTTTATTTGTTAAGGGTTATCATTGATTTATTGGTTTTGGTAATCGCCTTTACGATCGCAGTTTTCGGCGCAATATGTTTTAGTCATGCCGAACTCGCGTTTGAGCATTTGACAAACTTTTGTGTTGGCCTCCTTGCTATATGGGTCATAACGGCGGGACCTGCTCATGTCTATGATGACTTTCGATCAAGATCACTGGCTGTGGAAATCCTGACAGTATTGAAAAACTGTTTCGCGCAGGTGATTGCCCTTGTCTTTCTGCTCTTTTTTTCAAAGGAGACCTTGCTGTCAAGGGCCTTTGTGTTATCATACGGAGTGGTAATTGTTATAATGCTATCGACGGAAAAAATTGCCATCAGAGGAATACTCAAGCGTATTAGGAAGCACGGGAAAAATATGCGGAATCTCCTCATCATAGGAGCCGGTCATATAGGGAGAGGTTTTGCAGACAATGTTCATGAGAACCCATTCCTCGGATATAATGTGGTGGGTTTCGTAGACGACAACAGAAAAGATCAACTTAATGGCAGATACTTGGGGCCCTTGTCTGAGCTGGGCTCAATCCTCAGACAGAAAAAGATCGACGACATTGTCGTGGCGCTTCCCGCTTCAGCTCACCAGAAGATAATCGAGTGTATCCAAGCCGGGGCTACATTTGGAAAAAGAGTAAGGATTATTCCAAATTTTATAAAACAATCTCCCCTTAGGTATTATGAATCCTCAATGATTGGAGGGTTTCCCGTAATCGGTGTTGGTACCGTTCCGCTTGATCAAGTCCATCTGCGCATAGTCAAGAGGCTATTTGACTTAATAGTATCTTCGTTCGTTATACTGTTCGTCTTGATATGGTTGATACCTCTGATCTATGCATTGCAGAAAATATTTTCTCCGGGATCGGTTTTTTTCGCGCAAGCAAGAATCGGTCGAGGTGGTAAAATATTCAAGTGCTTCAAGTTCCGATCCATGCATGAGATCAATTCAAATCATGCAAATTTTACTCCGACTTCTCAAAGTGACGGAAGAGTCACCAGGCTCGGACGAATTCTTAGAAAAACAAACCTCGATGAAATGCCCCAGTTTATTAACGTGTTTTCCGGTAGCATGTCAATCGTAGGCCCAAGAGCACATCCGGTGTGTTTCCATAACGAGTATATTCAGTATGTTGAACATATCAGGCTAAGAAATTTGGTGAAACCAGGCATTACAGGTTGGGCTCAGGTAAATGGTCTCAGAGGAGATTCACCCAATCGAGAGGAAAACAAAAAAAAGATTCTTGAGCGCGTTGAATATGACCTTTGGTATATTGAAAACTGGTCATTCTGGCTCGACGTTTGGATTATGCTTAAAACTATATGGCGGACAATAGTGGGAGATCCCAAGGCATGCTGATTTCACTGTCAAGCCTTACTATCCAATCCATGATGCAACATAGGTATTTAAAACTGTCGTCTTTTTCCATATGCTATTGATAACATGTGGCTTATTTTACCTCAAAGTTCTGTACTACATAAATTAGGGATAACATGAGCAAGTCGATCCATTTTCTATTTTTTGCGCTACCGATGGTTGCTTCGGCGCAGATCACTTTCCCGGGCGGCCTCACGCCTCAGCAAATTCAACAGCGAGCCGCGCAGATGGGCTATAGCGTAGATACGGCTCAGATAAAACAGGTTGAGCAAGCTCAGTTGGAGGCAACTCCCGGCAAATCTGCGACCGCTCAAGCGGAGTCTTTGTCTGTTCCATCCTATCCGTTCTCAAAACAGTATTATTTTGTTCCGGCTTTCAGAGGTAGATCGGGCGCAGACACTCTTAATGCTTTCGGTTATAATGTATTTACCTATTCACCGACCACTTTCCAACCTGCTATGAATGTCCCCACTCCAACGGATTATATCATCGGTCCAGGGGATGAGGTGATAATATCATTATGGGGTGAGACCCAGCTTGTGCAGGATATCGTCGTCTCGAAGAACGGTGACATTTATATACCTAACGTCGGTCTTGTGGAAGTGAACGGACTGACGATGAATCAATTGCGCGACAGACTCTATGACAGGTTATCGAAGGTTTATTCCTCTTTGCGAACAAATGCCAAGGGGAGCACCAGTACTCACATGAATGTTTCAACCGGACAATTGAGGAGTGTAAAAGTCTATGTCATAGGCGAGGTTGCCAAACCGGGAGGCTATACTTTTCCGGCTCTTTCATCCGCATTCACTGCGCTTTACTATTCCGGCGGACCGAACATAAACGGAAGTTTGAGAAATGTGGAGGTTGTTCGTGGTGGGAAAATCATATCCAGCATAGATATGTATAATTATTTGGTGAAAGGCGATCAATCTGAAGACGTGAGATTGAACGACGGAGATATAGTATTTGTTCCACCGGTAGGAAAGCGTGCAGCCATGACAGGGAGCGTGTTCAGGCCTGCGATTTACGAGATGAAGAAGGGTGAAAATCTCGGTGATCTATTGAGATTTGCAGCCGGACTCACTTTTGATTCATATTTCCAGCGGGTGCATATTGAGAGGATAATTCCATTCGATGAGCGCCGGCAGTATCGAAATAATTTACTGAGTATGGACGTGAATTTTGATAGTGTTGGCGGCCTCATGGAAAGTCGCTTTGAACTCGACGACGGCGATGTAGTTACGATACCGTCGATCAACAATGTCCCTGAAAACAGGGTCAGTGTTGGAGGAGATGTAAGGCAGCCCGGCGTTTATGAACTATTAGGTCATGGTATGAGGGTCAGCGATCTCTTGATGAAAGCCGATAGCGTTTTCCCGGATGCTTTTCTGAACAAGGCGCTGCTAATCAGAACGCTTTCAAATGAGAAGAA
Organism: Candidatus Acidiferrales bacterium; assembly: GCA_035515795.1. Lineage (NCBI taxonomy): Bacteria > Pseudomonadati > Acidobacteriota > Terriglobia > Candidatus Acidiferrales > Candidatus Acidiferrales bacterium. The sequence goes on from DATJAY010000025.1 coordinate 32,843, forward strand.
AGTTATGTTGTCAATGAACCTTGGCAAGGCAATGCAGGGCGATCCTGACAATAATATTGAACTTGTGAATCGAGATTCACTTTACATTTTTAGAGACACTGCCTTTTTCCCTACGAGAAAAGTAGAAATCTTTGGAAATGTAAAGAAGCCTGGGAAATATGATAGATATCAGGATATGACTTTGACCGACCTGATTATTATTGCCGGAGGACTTGACGATTCAGCAACCACTGAAAACGTAGAGGTTACGAGGCTCGACACTTTAAGTTCAAATGTTTACGCATCTAGATTCACAGTCAACATGCCGAATGATTACTGGAATGTGAACGATAGCAGCGATTTTAAACTTCAAGATTACGATCGAGTGTTAGTGAAGCCTGATACGGCGCGAGAATATGAAAAAGTTGTTGATATCACCGGTGAAGTAGTCTTCCCGGGGTCATATACGATTCTACATCGAGGAGAAAAGCTAAGTGAGTTTGTAAGGCGAGCCGGTGGATATAGAAACAGCGCCTATACGGATGGGATATATGTATTGAGGAGTAATCCACTCCTGACGTCATTGCGTCCCATGAGGATTTCAGACACCGCCATGGTGAGGATTTACCAAGGGCAGCCCTTGATCGATAGAACTCAGTTCAATGCGGAGTTCGGGAATAGAATTCCAATTTCATGGAGCGACATAAGAAAAGATTCGTTGTCAATTTACAATTTGGAATTGAAGCCTGGCGACACCTTGGTAGTTCCGAGAGACCCGGGCACCGTCAGCGTGGTGGGCGATGTCGGACTTCCATCTACTGTGCCGTACAAAGCCGGCGCGGGTTTGGGTTATTACGTCAAGCAAGCCGGCGGTTACACAACGACCTCTGCTCAAGGTGATGAAGTTGTCATTCTTCCCAATGGGAAAAAGTGGGAACAATCCGGATTTTTCTTGATCCCCGATCCGGAAATACTCTCCGGCTCCACGATATATATCCCGTCTTATATTAAGCAGCCATCTTCGGACATTTGGCCGTTGATAAGGGATGTAATCACCGTCGTAAGCTCGACGGCAGTGCTGATATTCACAGTAAGCAAACTGTGAAAACGCGGCAGAACGAACTACGATGACGCCGCTCACCGTATGATTGCTCTGGTGTCTTTTTGCCGCCATATTTTTCCAAACGTTTAAAATAACTTTGAATAATCATGAGTGATAAAGAATTAAATAACGATTCAATCGAAACGGAAGAGGAGGTAGAAATTTCATTCGAAGAAGGATTCAAGAAGACCGTCAAGCGGCTTCGTCCGCACTTCCTGGCATTATGGATGTACAGGAAGAAGTATCTCTATTTCAACGTCAGCGTGCTCGTCCTTGGTTTATTTGCTTTGCTTTTCTTCGTTCAACCTTATTACGTCAGCTCCATTACCATACTCCCGGATTATGGCAGCAAGGAAACGACATTAAGTCAGCTTAGCAGTCTGGCTTCTCTGGCCGGCGTCAGTGTAGGGCAAGGAACTCCGACCGGCGTTTATCAAAATCTTTTGACGAGTGAGGCCGTGCTTTATCCTGTCATCTACGCAAGATATAAGACGGAAAAATATCCCGACTCGGTAAACTTGATCCAGTACTTCAAGGTAAGAGCCCACGACAATTTGCCGAAAGATTTGCAGGAGAGAGAAATGTTTTTAACGGAGTTCAGATCTCTCGTTGAAACGCGAATCACAACAGACCTTGATAGGATGACTAATATTCTCGCAGTATCTGTCAGGATGCCGGAAGCAAATCTCTCTTCTGATGTCGTAAACAATATCGTCAACTCGCTCGATTCTTATATCAGGACAAAGAGAAAATCATTTGCAACCGACCAGATGGAATACATCGAGCGACGTATGACTCAAGTTAAGGATTCTCTTACCGATGCAGAGAACAGGCTGACAAATTTCAGGGAACAAAACAGATTGGTGATGCAATCGCCCGAACTATTGCTGGAGCAGAGCCGGCTGACGAGGAACGTGGAGATATTAGACGCAGTTTTCCTCGAGCTTAGCAAACAGCATGAGCTTGCAAAGATTGACCAGATCAAGGATACTCCCGTCGTCAACATAACAGATTACGCCAAAAATCCAATTGTGAAAGCCGGTCCCAGGAGGCTCTCATTGCTTGTTACCATTTTATTATTGTCGGGATTATTCTCCGGGCTGTACTTCATGTTTCGAGAGAACATAATGAAATACATAGGATATATAAGAGGAAATAATCTTTAGGTTGATCGCAGATCATAATAGAACATTCGCAACAATGACCGCTTATTTCGGTAACGGGCTAGCAGACCACAGCAGGCATCTTTATTTGGGTTGAAATATTTTCTGGGATAGAATATATTATTAAGGAAAAAGAAATTGTTTTAAATAAGAAATTTTTTCATCCGAATATAATATTCGGGAGCCGAGTTCGGAGAATGTGGCCGGCTCAAAATTGGCAGTGAAATTGGATTATTGATTCAAGTACCGGTATTGTAAGCCTTCCCCGGGATGTTTCTGGCGGTACTGGTAAAATAAAAAAGGAGAAATTTAATGGCTACGATGATCACTGAAGAGTGCATTAACTGCGGCGCGTGTGAGCCGGAATGCCCTAACACAGCGATTTATGCGGGCGGCGTCGAGTGGGAACTCTTCGGCGAAAAAAAACCACCGGTCTCGAATGATTTTTATTACATCGTTCCGGAAAAATGCACCGAATGCGTTGGGCACCATGAACAGGAGCAATGCGCGGCAGTTTGCCCTGTCGATTGCTGCGTCCCTGACCCGAATCATGTTGAATCGGAAGAAGAACTTTTTGCCCGTGCGGTGAAATTGAATCCGGAACTTGCAGGTCTCGAGCTTGTTGGGGCTAATTCTAAATACCGCAAGTAAGATGTAACCGCAGGTTTAGGCTGAAAGGTCGGGTGCACGCCCGACCTTTTTTGTTTAGACTCAGTTGTCTCCAAAGTGAAAACTTTTCAGCCCGCTTTAGATGTTGAGGATAAATATGACATGTCGATAGATTCCGAGGATTACTCTAAACACGATATTATAGATGCGTATAGGTAGCAATACATTGTTAGCCCTTGAGACCGGGCATTTTTATCTCGATGGCGGCGCGATGTTTGGGGTCGTCCCGAAACCTCTCTGGAGCAAAACAAATCCTGCCGACGACAGAAATCGAATCGACCTTGCTCTGAGGGTCCTGCTCATAATGAACGACAAGCAGCGGATCATGGTTGACACTGGAATCGGGGAAGGATGGAACGATAAGTTTATCGATATATACGGTGTCGATCACTCGAAAAGTGCTCTTCAAACTTCATTGAGGAAAATTAACCTAACGGCGGAGGATATCACGGATGTTATCTTGACCCATCTTCATTTCGACCACGTCGGCGGCGCAACTTTTACGGATAACGACGGATCAATTAAGCCAACATTCCCAAACGCAAATTATTATGTTCAGAAGAAGCATTATGAATGGGCGACGAAGCCTTCCGAAAAAGATCAAGCGAGTTTTGTCAAAGAGAAATATCTGCCGCTTTATCGTCAGGGCAGATTGAAACTGCTCGACGGAGAGACAGAATTATTTCCGGGGATATTCATACGACTTTCCGACGGCCATACGGTCGCGCAGCAGACGGTTCTGGTCACGGATGGGAAAAAAACTCTTTACCATCCCGGCGACATGATTCCGACATCCTCGCACGTTCCTCTTCCGTTCATTATGGGCTATGATAACTTCCCGCTGATAACGCTTGAAGAGAAGAAGAGTATTCTTGCTCGCGCTGTCGAACAAAACTGGGTAGTCTTCTTTGAGCATGATCCGAAGTGTGCCGCTTCAACCGTCGAAAAAACAGAAAAGGGATTCAGGGCGGGAAACCCTGTCGGTCTGAGCGAAGGTACGGATTAGCGGCAATGGATTATTGTGGCAAACGAATTCTATAATATTAAACATCGAGCACTTCGCCGATTGTTAACCTTTAATCGCTAAGATGGATAAATTCATAAAAGTCGCAGCATTGTCGGAATTGATTGAAAGCAAGGGCATCGTGCGAAAACTGGGTGATGATGAGATCGCACTGGTAAAATTGGACGGACATATTTCAGCATTCATAAATGTCTGTCCTCATCAACATACACCACTCGTCGACAAGTCCGGCGGACAAATCGCTGGAGAAAATCTCACTTGTCCGATGCATGGGTGGACGTATGACCTCAGGACAGGAAAAAGTGTTGACGTGCCGTCTTACAGTCACAACGAAGCGGGATTCCAAGATATAAACATTTCCGAACGGGACATCTCGCACACCGCAAATATGATAACGAGCGGAAAGAGTGGCAAATTGAAAATGCTCGGCGTAAAGATTGAAAGCGGCTGCGTCTTTGTCAGAAAAGTGCCGGGCGATTTTCCTTGGTGATCGTCGGCCGAATATAAAGCTGGGAAGACGAGAAATGTGGATGGTCGGAGAGAAAATCAACACTGCCAGTTTCATGAGAGAATCCGCGAGGGAAGAGGGATTCGATTTAGTTGGAATTACCGGTGCAGAATACCTGACGGAAGAATCGTTGCATCTGAGGGAGTGGCTGAATCGCGGCTATCATGGGACGATGGATTGGATGGAGAAAAATTTTGAGAAGAGAATAAATCCCGGGAAAATCCTCGATGGCGCTCGAACGGTCATATCGCTCGGGAAAAATTATTATGTGCCGGTCAACCATGATGCGGATTTTCTAAACATTTCGAGATATGCATGGGGAGATGACTATCATCTTGTCGTCGGCAAAATGCTGAGCAAGTATGTTGGTAAACTGCAGAAGCAATTTCCCGCGGGCAAGTTCTTGTATTATTGCGATACCGGTCCTCTGATGGATAAAGTCTGGGCCCAGCGCGCCGGATTGGGATGGATCGGGAAACATACAAATGTCATCAATCGAGAGATCGGGTCATGGATTTTTCTCTCGGAGGTTATCACAGATATAATCTGCGATTACAACGAACCTGAAGTCGATCACTGCGGCAGCTGCCGCGAGTGTATCGACGCGTGTCCGACGGAAGCGATCGTCGAACCTTACGTCCTTGACGCGAACAAGTGCATCTCGTTTTTGACCATCGAGAACAAGGATGAAAAAATACCTGATGACCTTTCGTCAAAACTGAGTAATTGGGTGTTCGGCTGCGATATTTGCCAGGATGTTTGCCCGTGGAACAAGAAATTTCAAGTATCTACAGACGAGCCCGGATTTTTCCCGCGCTCAGAAAATTTGAATCTGAAAGCCGGGGAAGTTCATCTAATGTCAGGAGAAGAGTTCGCTGAAAGATTTCATCAAAGCCCCGTCAAACGTGCGAAGCATGAGGGTTTTCAACGAAATGCGAAAGCAATTTTGAATTCCGAAAGGAAATAACCGTATTATAGCTGAACAATAGAGTCAGAAATTAGTAAAGCGTAAACATTGAAAAGGAAAATAATTGAAAAACAAATATAGAGGATTCATTTTCGATTTGGATGGTGTGCTGGTTGACAGCTCGAGAATTCACTATTCGGGGTGGAGAAAAGTGCTGAATAGGTTCGATGAGGATTTTGATTATGAAACATTCCGGAAAAATTACTTTGGAAAACGTGGAACCGATACTTTCGAGATGATTTTCGGTAAAGGAAAGTTTTCTGCCGAAGAAGTGAAAAGGTTGTCCGACGAAGTCGATTCGAATTTTGTAAAAGTAGTCGGGGAGGTCGGTGTGCCGGTCAGAGGAGCTTTGGAGTTCGTAAGGTCACTGAAAGAATCCGGTGAGAAGGTCGCACTTGCTACCTCTGCTCCGAGACAGAACGTCGATGCGTTTCTCGATGCGTTTTCGATCCGCGGGATTTTTGATGCGGAAGTTTGCGGTGACGATGTTTCGGAGGGAAAACCTGACCCGGAAGTATTTCTTACGGCCGCATCGCGTTTGAATTTGGCTCCGAACAACTGCTTGGTCTTCGAAGATTCGCTCGCAGGCGTAACTGCGGCAAAAGCAGCCGGGACAACCTGTGTTGCGCTGTTGACAACCACTTCAAGAGACGTTCTCAAATCTGCAGACTATTTCATCGAAGATTTCCTGGATGGTGGATTAAATAAGATTATCAGTTTAAGAAATAAGGTGAAAGCATGAGTCATAGAAAAGTCATCATAATCGGCTCCGGTCCTGCCGGGTTGACGGCGGCAATTTATACTGCACGCGCGAACCTTAATCCGATTATCTTTGAAGGAAGCCAGCCTGGAGGGCAGCTGACAATTACAACTGAGGTTGAGAACTATCCGGGATTTTCTGACGGCATCATGGGACCCGAATTGATGGATGTCATGAAAAAACAGGCGTTGAAGTTCGGAGCCGAGGCGCAGTTCAAAGACGTGTCCGAGGTTGATTTTTCGAAGCGGCCGTTTGTGGTCAAGGCCGAGGACGATACTTTGACCGCGGATTCTGTCATAATTTCTACAGGCGCTTCGGCAAAACTTCTCGGCATCGGGTCCGAAAAAGCTTTGATGGGTTATGGAGTTTCCGCCTGCGCAACTTGTGACGGATTCTTCTTCAAGGGTCGGGAAGTAATCGTCGTCGGCGGCGGCGATACCGCGATGGAGGAAGCCACTTTCCTCACGAAGTTTGCAAGCAAAGTGACTGTGGTGCACAGGCGCGATTCACTTCGTGCATCGAAGATAATGCAAGAGCGAGCGTTCAGTAATTCGAAGATAAAATTTATCTGGGATTCGATTGTAGATGAGGTCCTCGGTGTGGAGAACAGGCGTGTGCGTGGAGTGATGTTGAAGAATGTCCTGACCGGCGAAAAGAGTGAAATGAAATGCGATGGCGTATTCGTTGCGATCGGTCACCAGCCGAACACTGCGATTTTCAAGAGTCAAATTGAGACTGACAAAGTCGGTTACATCGTAACGAAGAACGGCTCAACGGAGACGAGTGTGCCGGGCGTTTTCGCCGCCGGCGATGTCGCCGATAAGAAATATCGTCAGGCAGTTACTGCAGCAGGAACAGGCTGCATGGCAGCCATGGATGCGGAAAAATATCTGGAATCGTTGCACCGGAAAGCAGAGGATTGATTGTGGGATGAGAAGAAACCTCCCATCCCACTTGATGTTCAAACTATGAGGCGACTTCTTTTGACTTTTCTTTGAATATGAGCGCGAGCACCACGCCTAGAATAATGTATTCGATCACCCCGTAAATAAACCATTGAAGTGCCAGCGAGTAAGGAATCGCGATCATGGCATAAGTCCCGTAAGCCATTCCCACGCTCATCCATACTCCAATGTAGAATCCGTATCGGACGCCTTCCATGATCCCTTTCTTCTCAAACCCTTTCGAGAATATGAAGGTGAAAAAGAAGGCGCTGAAAATGTTGATGACGTGGAATATCCACATCTTGGAACTCATGTCCGAGCGCCATACACCCTGAAGTGAGTTGAGGGTGCTCATTAAGATGACTCCGTTGACAAGGAAATCAATAATCTCCATGACTATAAAAACCGCGACGAAGCCAAGCCATACTTTCTTGCTCATCTTACCTCCTTTTTGATGTTCTTGAGATGACTTGTCACAAAGCGATCACTTTATGATCCGGATGAATTCTAACAACTGGTCAGCTCAAAATCAAATCGATGATGGGAGAAATTTTTTTCTTAAAACAGTTATATTGATAGAGTAGCTATGGACGTTAAAAGTCGCAGGAAGATTGTACTCGTCGGAGACAAGGTTTTGGTCTCTCCCGACAAAAATCAGGAAAAGACAGAACACGGCCTGTACCTGCCGCCAGGGGTGAAAGACAAGGAGAAAGTACAGGGCGGCATCGTTGTTCAAGCCGGGCCAGGGTATGCCATGGCAAATCCGAGCTACATCGATCAGGAACCGTGGTCGACCCCTCGTGAGCCCGTGAAATATATTCCTCTTCAGGCGGAAACGGGGGATTACGCTTTGTTTCTTCGTGATCAAGCGGTTGAAATTGAATTTGAAGATGAGAAATATTTCATCATCAGCCATTCATCGATCTTGATGCTTATTCGCAGTACCGGCTTTTCCAACGGCTCATTCGGTTCGGACTTAAGTCTCTAGATACCCTCCTAACTCCATCTGGTTCTTCCCTTCAAATTCTGTACCACGTTTGTTTCTTGTTATGTTTCAAGTTATTAACTTAATAGCCCATGAGAGAGTTGTTGGTTATTGACGATATCGCAGTGGAAGGAACACTTCTTACGCGCAGGTTTGCGTGCGACCTTCTGAAGTGCAAGGGGGCGTGTTGCAGTCTGCCGGGCGGAAGGGGCGCTCCACTTCTAGATGCCGAGTTGGAACAGGTTCAAGAGACTCTTCCGTACGTTCTTCCGATACTCAATCAGGACAAAAGGATCGCCATAGAGAAATTCGGATTTTTTGAAGGGGAACCGGGCGATTATGCCACGACTTGTATCGGCGATGAAGATTGTGTTTTTGTTTATCGGGAAAACGGGATTGCGAAGTGTGCGATTGAGAGAGCATTCTTTGACGGGAAAATTAATTTTAGGAAGCCCATTTCGTGTCACCTGTTTCCTATTCGTGTCAGTAAATTCGGCGGGGATGTTCTTCGCTACCATGAAATTCCCGAATGTAAACCTGCCGTAAAGAAGGGAGTCTCTGAAAACGTAAATGTTGTAGAGTTTGTCAAAGCTGCGCTCATGCGACTATACGGTGAAAAGTGGGTGAGCAAGCTCCTGCAACGAGTCCATTTCGAAGAAGCGAATACAGATTTAATCACAGTGATTTCAGATAAATCGAGCGAGAAGGTTTAATGGGTGGTTTGAGATGCTGAAATTCGGTCAGACACAACGTCTCAGTCAGGAATTAAGATTACAGCCGCAGCAGATACTTTACTACGATTTGTTGCAGCAACCTATTTTTGCTTTGCAGCAGCGGCTGAGGACTGAACTCGACGAGAATCCGGTGCTTGAACTGGAAGAGGTCGATGAGCTGGTCGAGGAACCGGAGCTCGAGCTGAAGGACGCTGACGAAAAGCCGGAGAATCCCATCGACGAACCCGAATTCAGCGATACCGACCTCGATGAATTTAGAAATGACGGCACTGAAGTCCGGCTGAAAAGACGCAATGAGGACGATGAGGAATATGAATTTGCCCCTCCCGCAGTAGAAACCATGTACGACCATCTTATTCAGCAATTGTCGCTTCTAGACTTAAGCGACAAAGAGAAACGCCTCGGTGAAGAGATAATAGGGAATATAGATGATGATGGATACTTGCGGGAAGATTTACAGAAAATCGTCGACGATACGAATCTATCTTTTCAGCTGGATCTAACGATCCAGGATGCTGAAAAGGTTCTTACAGAAATCCAGACACTTGATCCTATCGGAGTCGGTGCGAGAAATCTGCGAGAGTGCCTTATGGTGCAGCTGAAAGCCCGCAGAGATATCGATCCCCAGGAACGGGCAATTGCCTTGAAGATCATCGAAGAAGGCTTTGAAGATTATTCGAATCACCGGTATGACCAGCTTTCTAAAAAGCTCGGCATAACTAACGGAGAATTGAAAGTTGCCGACGCGGTCATTCGGAAGCTGAATCCTAAGCCGGGCGAAGGCTTCTCTCTTCCTTTGGAAACGACGGTCGTTGTGCCGGACTTTGTCGTTGCCGAGAATGAACAGGGTGAGCTGATTATCACACTGAATGAACGCGATATGCCGCAGGTGAGAATAAGTCCTAGATATCTTGACATGATGAAACGCGCTCGCGGGAACAAGACGGATGCGCAGACGAAGGATTTTCTAAAGAGAAAACTGGAATCCGCAAAGTGGTTTGTCAATGCATTACAGCAGCGGCGCCAGACAATGCTCAGCGTCATGAGGGCGCTTATCGAAACGCAGCGAGAGTTTTTCACGGAAGGCCCCGATAGAATAAGGCCGTTAATATATAGAGATATTGCGGATAGAACCGGATTTGATATTTCCACAATCAGCCGTGTTGTCAGCGCAAAGTATGTGCAAACGGATTTCGGTGTCTTCAAACTCCGTGAGCTCTTCAGCGAAGGCTTGAAAACGATAGACGGAGATGAAGTGGCGACCCGTGAGATCAAGAATAAGATCAAAGCAATGATAGAGTCTGAAGAAAAACCCCTCAACGACGAAAAGATCACGGAAGTTTTGAACCAGCAAGGATATAAAGTGGCGCGGCGGACGGTTACAAAGTATCGTGAGCAGCTCAAAATTCCGCCGGCAAGAATGCGGCGAGAAGCGTGATCGCAAGTCGGAATGTTATTCCGATCTGCAGATCCGGAGGAGAAAAATGAAAATTCGTTCTACCACTGTAATCGGCGTCAACAAGGACGGCAAGTGCGCTATCGGTGCTGATGGGCAGGTCACCATCGGTCAATCGGTCGTGAAGCACAATTCCAAGAAGGTGAGAAAACTTTATAACGATACCGTCCTCGCCGGATTTGCGGGAGCTTCTGCTGATGCATTTACTCTGTTCGAACGATTCGAAGACAAGATTCAACAGTACCACGGTAATCTGAGCAGGGCAGCGGTTGAGCTCGCGAAGGATTGGCGGATGGACAAATACCTGCACAGGCTCGAGGCTCTTCTTGCAGTGATGAACAAAGAAACGATGCTTCTCATTTCTGGGACCGGTGATGTAGTGGAACCTGACGACAAAATCGTTGCAATAGGCTCTGGAGGCAATTATGCTCTCGCGGCGGCGCGTTCTTTGATAAAGCATACGAACCTTTCTGCAAAAGAAATTGTGCTGGAGTCCCTCAACGTCGCCTCTGAGATTTGTATATACACCAACAAGAATTTTTCAATAGAAGAAATTTAGTATGGCAAAGTTTCCCAAACAGATAACCATTGATAGTGTAAAGAAAGAGCTGACTCCGCGTGAAGTTGTCCGCGAACTTGACAAGTATATCATCGGACAGGATGCTGCGAAAAAATCGGTTGGCATTGCGCTGCGCAACAGGTGGCGAAGACAGCAAGTGCCGGAAAACCTCCGTGAAGAAATAATGCCGAACAATATAATCCTGATCGGACCGACCGGGGTTGGGAAGACGGAAATTGCCCGACGTCTCGCCAAACTTTCTAACGCCCCCTTTGTCAAAGTTGAGGCCTCGAAGTTTACTGAAGTTGGATATGTGGGACGAGATGTTGAGTCCATGATACGCGACCTGGTGGAAATTGCGGTTGCTAATGTAAAGGCCGAGAAAACCGCGGAAGTCAGGGAACGTGCCAGGACAATGGCTGAGGAACGTGTGCTTGATGAACTGATGCCCGTGAAGCCTCAGAGGAAAGTCAAATCCGCCGAAAGCGGACCCGACAACGGCGAGGAGGAATTGGAACGGAGAGAGTCACGAGAGAAACTGCGGCTAATGCTCCGCAATGGAGAGCTTGATAAGAGAACGGTGGAAGTTCAGGTTAACATCGAAGTCATGCCTATGATGCAGGTCTTCGGGCCGTTCGGCACCGAAGATCTTGGACCGCAATTTCAGGACATGCTTAGCAACATCATGCCGAAAAAAACAAAGTCGAGGCGGGTATCGATTCCCGATGCCTTGAAAATTTTCGAGCAGGAAGAAGCGCAGAAGCTTGTTGACATGGAAGGAGTAATCAGAGAGGCTCTGCGGAAGGTCGAGGACAGCGGAATCGTCTTTATCGATGAGATCGATAAGATAGCTAGCACGGGCGGCGAAAGCCATGGCCCCGATGTCTCGCGTGAAGGCGTTCAGAAAGATCTGCTGCCGATTGTCGAAGGCTCAACGGTGATGACAAAGTACGGAATGGCCAAGACTGACCACATACTCTTCATTGCAAGCGGCGCATTCCACACCGCGAAACCGTCCGACCTTATTCCGGAACTTCAGGGCAGATTTCCGATCAGAGTTGAACTGAATAGTCTCAATGAAGAAGATTTTTACAAAATTCTGACGAAGCCCGAGAACGCTCTGATAAAACAGTATACCGCCATTCTCGCCACTGAGGGAATCGAAATAAGTTTCAGCGAAGATGCAATTCGTGAAGTTGCAAAAGTTGCGACGGAAGTAAATGAGCAGGTCGAAAACATCGGCGCGAGAAGGCTTCATACAATCATGACAACCCTGCTGGAAGATATCTTATTCGATGTTCCCGATAAAATTGACGAGCGGGAAATTATGATTACCCGCGATCTTGTCCATGAAAAGTTGAGCAAGATTGTCAGGGACCGCGATCTGAGCAAGTACATCCTCTAAAAAACTCGAAATCCTGAGCACTAAATTCAAAACAAATCCGAGTCTTCAAAATTCAAAATGCAGAAAGTTTGGATCAGTGAAATTTGAATATTTAGAATTTCGTATTTCGAATTTGTTTACGGTCTTGGATTTAGAGTCTGGAATTTGTTTTCTCTGAGATGGCTGACTTTAAAGTTGAGATAGCGGATTACGCAGCCTATGCAAAATTCTTGTCCGATAACCCTCCTGACAATCCTTATTCGCTTCTTCCTTTGTTGGAGGCATATAGGGATGCTTTCTCAACTGATTTCCAGTTGCTGTTGATAATGAGGAATGAAGTCCCGGTCGCATCCAGCGCATTGTTTGCGGGGAAAAGATTCTTTCAGCCAACAATAAAGTTGATGCCGTTGAGAATCTACGATGGCGTCCATTTCCGGATACTTGAAGAATCAAAATTCCAAAAGCATGAGCAGGAAAGACTTTCAGCGCTTCAGTCTCTGGAGAAATATCTTGAGTCGAATTTCGCATTTCATCAGATGGTTTTCCCGCCCGGATTTTACGACCTTCGATCCTACCAGTGGTCGGACGCCAGAGTAATTCCACAGTACACTTACGTAGTAGAGCTTTCGAATTTTTCAGAAGAACATTACACCAAGTCCTTGAAAGAAGTTCTGCGAGCCGCTGAACATTCCGGTCTAATTGCCGGAGCCGGAGGCGTGGAAGACCTGGTGTCGCTGCAACAAATTGCTTATGGCCGTCATCGGAGGAGATCCCCGGTATCGGCCGGCGTGCTGCACAAGCTATTGAGTGGATTGAATCTCACCGGGTTGCTCGACATAAAATGTGTAAGAAACAGAAGTAGCGATGTCGTTTCCGCGATGGCATTGCTACGTACGAACTTAAATACGTTCTTTTATGTTGCCGGAACCGACGCAGCGGCAGAAAAAGGTGCTTCTCATCTGCTATATCATGAAATACTGAAATCTGAAAAGGAAAAGGGGATATGTTCCGTTGATTTCTGCGGTGCAAACACACCTTCAATCAACCTTTTCAAATCCGCTTTCGGTCCTCGGTTAGAGATCTATTTTAGGGTCTGGAGAGCGAACCGCTTGCCCACACGCCTCGTGTCTCTCGTTAAGAAAATTTGATGGACCAAGCAGTAACGAAAGGCGAACCCGCCTACGGGGAAAGCGAACAAATCTCTCTCACTCAAAATGCAGGGCTTGTCGGAATCTCGAAGCTGATAAGCATTTTCGGTTCCCTCGTGGCTTCGATAGCACTCGCGAGGATTCTGTCGCGTTCCGAGTATGGAAACTACGAGCAAGTTTGGCTGGTTTACAACTCGTCTCTCCCTCTGATCGCGTACGGACTCAGCAGCTCAGTCTATTTTTTTTCGGCGAGAGAAAATAGACGGACCGTCTATTCGGCGGTTGTGCTCGCCGCGTCAATCATCGGCATTCTCGTTGGAATCGTCCTAATGCTCATTGCCCCATCGATTTCGCGATTGTTTAATTCCAGCCAGCTTACCGATTATATACGTATGTTTGCCGTTTACTCGGTGATATCTTCGTCCTCCATCATGTTTGAATCGGTTTTCGTGACCGAGAAGAAAGTTGGACTGCTGTTGTTGGGGAATACGATAACATCGGTTCTGTTTGCCATCATGGTTTCACTTTCCGCGTTTGAGTTTCACAGTTTGACCGTTGTGTTCATTTCGGTCATTATCGTCGGGGGATGCAAATCGTTTTATCTCTTGATTTTTCTAATGAGAACACGAAACTTAACCGTTCATAGAGTATTTCCCGTTATGAAGGCGCAACTGTACTATGCGCTTCCGATTTTCGTGAGCACCATGATGGGGATAATCAGCAAGCAGATCGACAAGTATTTAGTGACCCTTTTTTATTCTTCGGATCAGTTTGCGGTGTACGCGGTAGGCTCGAAGGAGATTCCGTTGATTGCGGTCATCACCGGATCGGCGTCTGCAGTCCTTTTCCCAGTGTTGAGCAACTTTGGTTTCCTTGAGATGCGTCATAAGTTCGTCGAGGTTTGGAAAAATTCCATTTCAAAGACCGGCTTTTTCCTTCTTCCGATGATGGTGTTCCTTCTGTTTTCTGCCGGAGATTTTATGTATTTTCTGTTCGGACAGAAGTACGTTGCGAGCGCAACTATCTTCCGCATTTTTCTACTTCTTATCCCGCTAAGGCTGGCATTTTACGGTCAGGCGCTTTTTTCTCTCGGGAAACAAAAACTTTACATGTATACTGCAATTGGAGAAATGATCTTGAGCGGCGCTGCATCATATTTCCTTTTGGCGAAATACGGGCTCGAAGGTGCTGCGGTCGGTAAAATAATCATCACATACCTTCAAGTGATAATCATTGTCGGGGCGCTTCTTATTTTTCTCAAAACAAACATCAGAGAATTTTTCCCATGGATTAAAATTCTGAAAATATTAATTTTATCCATGATAGCATCCGCACCGGCTTTCTATGTCGGAAATTATTTTTCAAACGTTTATGTGCGTTTTATGATAGAAAGTTCCCTTTTCGCATCGGCTTACGCCGCTGCGGCAATCGCGACGAAGTCCGTGCGTCTAGTAGATCTAAGGAGACTTCGATTTACCGTGAATTGAGGGGAAATGATAATGATATTGGGTAGGCCTGCAGAAAAGACAATTGAGAAAATAGAAGATTACGCAGGAGGCTCGTGCGGAATTCATCGCGGAGTACTTCTCGTTGCGGACAACGTCCCCTGGTCAGACTGCGTTGTCAGGAAGGGAGATGCTATCAAGGAATCCATGCGGCTAATTTTTTCATTAGCAAATTTGCGGCTTCGGTTGTGCCGGCGCGCGGCTGTGCAATGGTCGCTCACAAAATCTGAGAGGTAATCGTGGTTTATATTTATTATCATGTCGTCTCGATAGAGACCTACAAGGCTAAAATGAAATCTTATTTTGATCAGGCGAAAAAGTTTGGTGTAACTTCGATCGTGCAAAAAAGACATGAACCTGAATATTTCATGGAAATTATATCCACCCGGTCGGATGTCGGCGAGCAATTGAAAGGACTTTCTGAACTGCGGGCCAGCATGGGCATGACTAAATTATTGCTGAATAACAAAATACATGTCGAAGTTTTTGATGAACTTATTGGGGAAAATCGGTAAGGAGGAATAGCATCAACCGAAGAGGCACAGTCATATTCCGAGGACTTGCAGACTGAAAATTGCACTAAACGTCCAAAGAACTTTTTCGTACAAACTATTGAGGCACCTGGTGCAGTTGAGGGCAAATTTCATTATCCCGCTTATAATCAATGGAAAAGTTACTTTTGAAGATCCTATTTTGAAGAATAAATTAAAATCATATTGGAGTAGAAATGTCTAAACTTGTTTTAGTCCGCCATGGTGAATCGCAATGGAATCTTGAAAATCGTTTTACCGGCTGGGTCGATGTACCACTATCAGAGCGCGGTGTCAAAGAGGCGGAATCTGCCGGCGAGAAATTGAAAAGTTACAGGTTTGATCTCGGATACTGTTCCAAGCTCAAGCGTGCGATAGATACCCTGAAAATCGTCCTGCAGAAAACCGGACAAACCAACCTTCCTGTTGAATATGATACGGCGCTTAACGAGAGACACTATGGTGATCTTCAAGGCTTGAATAAAGCAGAGACAGCAAAGAAGTATGGGGATGAACAAGTGCATATCTGGAGGAGAAGCTACGACGTTCCGCCTCCAAACGGTGAGAGCCTCAAAGATACAGCGGCCAGGGTTCTACCTTACTGGAAATTCAAGATTTATCCTGATGTCAAGGCGGGGAAGGAAATTCTAGTCGTCGCGCATGGAAACAGCCTACGTTCACTCGTGATGTTCCTCGACAACATGACGAAAGAGCAGGTGCTTGAGTTGAATATTCCAACCGGCGTCCCGCTGGTTTATGAATTCAGCGGCGAGAAGGTTCTCAGCAAAAAATATCTGGAATAAAACTCCGTAACATGCTAAATTTAAAGCCCTTGGCGGAGTAGCTCAGTTGGTTAGAGCAGTGGAATCATAATCCACGTGTCGGGGGTTCGAATCCCTCCTCCGCTACGAATCCCCATCAAAACGGCCTTCGTTCGCATGCCAACGGTTTATTATTTAAGATTTCTGAAGCAACGTGGACGTTCAGAACAATTGCAGGTTAGCCGTCTTTGCGCTAAATTAGTGTTTGGCATTGTAAGTTTCATGGTCGCAAACACCATGAGGCTTTCTCTTACAGCACAGTACAAAAAAGGAGTCATTATGAGTGCTAAGACAGTTGAAAGGTTGCTTGCTGTACTGCTTTTGGTGGTTTGGGTTCTCCTGTTGGTACGGGCGCGCGCCCTTAATCCGGCTGCATTTTCTGAAATGCAAGCCATCATCATTTTGGGATCCCTGGCAGTGTTAGTGGTTGTTGTTTTGTCTTTTGCCATAAAGCATCGTCTGCCTGTTCAGAACAAGGCAAAAGATAATATCGTCGCCGAATCAACAAATAAGTGATTCCAGTTTTGAAATTGTCGCTTTGACCGGCGGTCATTCTAATTGGACGCCTGCAGTATCCGGCGTTCCTTGCTAGATTTCAGAATTGCAGAGATTTAGATCCCGGGTGTCGCGAACCTCCTGAATGCGCCAGCTTCTGTCAAAGATCAACTGCAAGGTTTGATCGACTTTGCAGGTAGGTACAGCTGCATTTTTCCTTCAAGACAAAACCAAGAGATTAAATCAACAATGAAACGATTTATCGCATCGTTTTGCGTTACAGTCGTGGCAATATCTCCATGCTGCTCGCAATCACTTGATAGTTCTTTCGTCTCAGCGCTTTTTCGCGGACATGATGGCACGTTTGTCCTGTGCGATAAAAACAAAGGCGAATATTTTAGATACAATTCTAAACGTTGCGCCCAACGTTTCTTGCCTGCCTCGACGTACAAGATTCCAAATGCGCTGATCGGATTGGAGACCGGCGTAATTCCGGATTCGAATTACGTCATAAAGTGGGACGGCAACCCTGAGCCCATCAAGGAATGGGAACGAGACCACGATTTGAAGTCGGCTATTCAGTTCTCGGTTGTCTGGTATTTCCAGGAGCTCGCACGAAGGGTAGGCAGAGAACGAGAGCAGCGCTGGCTTGATACGCTCGATTATGGCAACAAAATAATCGGCGACAGTGTCGACCGTTTCTGGTTAGATAACAGTCTGAGGATCTCCGCCGACGAGCAAGTTGAATTTCTGAAGAAGCTCTATGGTGAGACTCTTCCATTCTCAAAACGTTCGATGAAGATTGTCAAAGATATAATGTCGTCGGAGCAGATCGGAAAGGCAACGATTAAATTCAAAACCGGAACGGGTCATTTCGAAGACCCCACCGACAGAGCTACACATTTTATCGGATGGCTCGTGGGATATGTCGAGCGCGAAGGCGAGGTTTATGTTTTTGCATTCAATGTTGACGGAAAGGATTTTGATGAAGTCTCCCGCCTCAGGGATTCAGCTCCCGTGGAGATCATGAAAGAGGCGGGGATCCTGTGATGAGCTCGTCATCCCTCTAATTTTTTGGGCGGATGTCGGCCACTGCTTCTTCGACGGTTTTGAATTTAAATTGAAATCCATCTTTGGATAACCGTTCGGGAACAACGCGCTGACTGACAAGTATCGTTTCTTCCGCCAATTTTCCGAGGAAAAGTTTTACTAAACTCTTCGGGATTCTGAAAAGAGTCGGGCCAATTTGTTTGCAGACTTCGGTCATTCTTGCAGGAACCGGGGCCACGAGATTGTAAATTCCGCTTGAGGCTGAATTCTTGATGAGGAAATAAATTGCGTTGATTTCGTCTTCATAATGAATCCATGGCATCCACTGTCTCCCCGAGCCGAGCATCGTTCCGGTGTGATATTTGTAGGACGAAGCGAGTTTTGGAAAAGCTCCACCACCCGAAGAAAGCACGACGCCGCTTCTGATTATGACGCACCTTACTCCTGAGGTTTCGACAGCTGCAGTCGACTTTTCCCATTCCCTCGCGACTTCTGGAAGAAAGCCACTCCCGCCCTCTGAATTCTCCGTCAGAATTTCCTCTCCGCGTGTACCATAATATCCTACGGCCGATGCCTGAATTAAGACCTGCGGCGGGTTCTTCATCAGACGGATGAGTTCACTGATTAATTGCCCGCCTTTCACTCGGCTGTCCTTTATCTTTTTCCGTTTATTTTTTGTCCAGATAGAAGAGCCGATGTTTTCTCCCGCCAAGTTTACGATTGCATCGGAATTGTCCAGCTCTTTCAAGAGGCCGTTCATGTTGTTGAATGACCACTCGATCGCTTCGAGTCTGTTTCCTAATAAAGACCTAGCACGGCCCGGATTGCGAGAGAGTGCGATTACTCGGTTGTTTTCCTCAATAAGGAAATCGATAAGGCCTTTCCCAATAAAACCGGTCGCTCCGGTGACTGCAATTTTCATTCTGTGTGAAAATATAACATGCGTCTGACAGAGAAAGTACGGTAATCTTAGGCTCCTATTTGACTGTCAATCAACCTGAACCGTTTCGTCGCGCGCTATTTGACTTGTGGTTGTGTTCCTAGTGAGTGGCGGAAGTATCTTTTTCCCGGCCTGATCGTCTATTCTGAGGCGTGTAAATCCAAAACAGAATTTTAAACTTTAGAAGATGTAGGAATGTCAAACAGTAGTATGTCTGTACCAAGATTGTCTTTAGTTTTTACATTCGCTCTATTCTGCTTTGCGTCGTCATCAACTGCAATTGCTCAGAATTATTCAATACGAGGCAGGGTAATTGATGAGAACATGTCAGCTTTGCCCGGAGTTTTGGTCCGTTTGATCGGGTTGTCGGATTCTGCTAAGTCCTATGCGGCTTCCACAGATTTGGATGGCACTTTTGCGTTCAAAAATATTTCGCGACAATCTTATCGACTTGACTTATCGGCAGTCGGCAGGAAAAATTTCTCAACGGTCATCAAAGTGGTTGACAGAAATATCGACATCGGGGACTTGTCAATGAAAGAGTCTGCGATTCCAATGCACGGCGTCACGGTGGAGGGCCGTGTCCCGTCGGCGATACAAAACGGGGACACGACGGAATTCCAGGCAGTCGCGGTCAAGATGAACCGTGATGCAACTATGGAGGATCTGCTGACGAAGTTGCCGGGGATCGTCGTCACGAACGGCACCGTGACAGTCGGCGGCGAAACCGTCCAGCGTGTCCTCGTCGACGGAAGACCGTACTTCGGCGACGATCCGACTCTCGCGATTCGCAATCTCCCTGCTGAGGTGATCGACAGGATCCAGGTTTTCGATCAAATGAGCGATCAAGCGCAATTCACAGGTTTTGACGACGGGCAGTCGGTGAAAGCCATCAACGTCGTCACAAGACGAAACAGGCCCAATTTGAATTTTGGGAAATTCACCGCGGGTTATGGAAGTGATGATGGGAGATACGATGCCGCCGCTAACATGAACATGTTTGACGGCAACAGCAGAATATCTTTGCTCGGCTCATCCAATAACGTCAACCAGCAAGACTTTTCTACACAGGATATTCTCGGAGTGATCTCTTCGAGAAATCAGACGTTCACGCCTGGAGCGGGTGGTGCTTTCGGAGGGAGAGGCCAGAGACGGGTAAACCCGTTTGGACGATCCGGCGCGATAAGCTCCAACAACCAGTTCGTTGGACAGCAGCAGGGAATTAATAACACCAGCATGATTGGAACAAATGCCTCAGACAGCCTGGCAGACAATCTCTTTGCACAGGGAAGTTATTTCTTTAACCGCGTTGGCAACCAAAACAATCAATATGATCACCGCCAGTATCTTCTCGGCGGTGATTCGACAAGTCTGTATGATCAAAATAGTAACGTCGCAAGTACCAATTATAACAACCGTATAAACGGCCGTCTCGATTATGCCGCAGATCCGTCAAACAAATTAACGATACTTCCGGTCCTATATTTCCAATCTAATCGTGCCAACAATTTTCTCGATGCGACGACCTCACAAAACGAAGACACTTCGACTAATACGAATTCCCTTAATAACGGCTACAATCTTACCGCGCATGCCATATATCGGCACGCCTTTGATTTGCCTGGGAGAACTATTTCCATGGATTTTGGTGCCGGCGCGAATAGAAAACATACCAGCGGGCTTCTTTCTTCAGCCGACCAATATTATGGCATCGGTCCGAACGACAGTCTTTCGCAGCAATCAGACTACCTATCGAATGTCGAGACGGTGAGCGCCAATCTCATCTACACCGAACCGACGGACGTCAACGCAATGGCTGAACTTACATATAACCCATCGTTCACCCGGAACACTGCTTATAAGAACACATACAATTTCGATCCCTTAACGCATGGGTACACCGATTTCTATTCCCCGCTTTCAAATTCTTATTCGGATAATTATATGACACAGAAAATCAGTTTCGGGTATCGATGGCGCAGTTCGGGTACCGTGGGCCGCGGGATCGGACCGAGCGGAACGGGATGGAACCTTATGGCGAATCTATCCTATCAGTATGCCGAACTAAACGGTGATGATTCAACTTCTACAAAGATGAGTATCACGAAAAAGTTTTGGGACTTTCTTCCAAGTGTTCTAATCAACTACACGTCGCCTGACCACAGGAATCTCAGGATTTTTTACAGGACGTCTACAAGCGCGCCGGCGGTCACACAGCTTCAACAAGTGATCGACAATTCCAATCCTCTTCTTCTCACGACGGGCAATCCTAATTTGGCCCAGTCGTACTCGCACTTGCTTCTTGCAAGATACAACCTCACGGCGCTCGGCCGAGCTAGGAGCATGTTCCTTCTTCTATTTGCTACATATACGCAAAATTACATCGGCAATGCAACGATAATTCCATCCCGCGACACCGTCTTATCGGATGGAACAGCGTTGACGCAAGGGACACAACTGACATATCCGGTGAATTTGAACGGTTATTGGAGCGTACGTTCTTTTTTTACCTATGGACTCCCGTTCGATCTAATAAGCAGTGCGCTGAACCTGAGCGCCGGCATGACGTACAACCGGACTCCCGGCATGTTGAATAATGTGGTAAGCGATGCTAATACAATCGGACCAAACGCGGGTTTCGTGATAGGAAGCAACATCAGTCAGGATTTCGATTTTACTATTTCATACATGGGGAGCTACAATTTCGCGATGAATTCTCAGCAGACGACCGGCAACGCCAATTATTATTCGCATACCGCTTTGTTGAAGTGGGTTTGGGAATTCTGGAACGGAATTGTTCTGAATAACCAGTTGAGCAACCAGATTACGAGCGGACTCGCTCAGGGTTACGACCAGAATATTTTGCTGTGGAATCTCAGCCTGGCGAAAAAGTTTTTTGCGGATGAATCTGGCGAACTGCGTGTTTCCGTAAACGATCTCCTCAGTCAAAACAAAAGTGTGAACCGATCGGTGACGGATACCTACATTGACGACACCCAGAATGAAGTTCTGACGAGATACGTCTTGGTGAGTTTCAGTTATACCGTGCGATGAGTTGCAGCCTCGTGCGATCCTGCGATCAAATATCGAACAACAGCCCGCACGAAAGATAAATTATCGGACCGGCCTTTTCCTGCTCGGGAATTATGTATCCAAACCCTCCTTCAAATATAAATCTCTCGCCGGCGGCAACTCTCGCCTGTGTTCCAAGATTAACAATCGGGAACAATGCATTTGGCGGAATCTGGTCGCCCGTACCAAAGAGACTTCCCGGATAACCTTTTGCGGCTCCTAATCGGAGAGACGCGTAGTAATTCCATGTCGTCTCTCTAACCGTACCAATTGTCAGTGCGACATCGCCATTTGCACTCTTGCCGTCGGAATCGTCAGCGAGTCCGAGGCCAGCCTCAACCCGAATTCTTTCGGACACCTGATATCTTCCAACAACTTTTGCGGTCAGTGTTCCTTTCCCATTATCGCTTCTAACTACTCCTACCACATCTATTCCAAGGTCAAGATTCTCCGCCACGCCGCGTTTGTATCTTCCGAACCATCCCTGTCCGCCTGAATGTGCGCCTGGAAAGAGTGCGAAGCCGGTCCCGACGGCGAGTCCGACCTCGGAATGGCCGGTGTCGACGACCGCCGGCCCACCGTATGTAACCAGCGGAGACGGCGGTGCGAAAGTTGAGCATCCCTCAAGTAACGAAAACAAAAGCACGATGACAGAATACTTTACCATGCTGCGCTCCCTCTCAGAACTTTAGTTTCTTTTACTTTTTTCTTCCGCTGAAAACTGCAAGCTCCAGAAACTTGAAGTAGCAGTCTACGTCCTGGTAGCCGATCTTTCGGAGCCACTCGCACTGTCTCTCGACTGGCGCAAGTACGTTTGCCTCCTTATCGGGCCGGTTGTAGAATTCTCTCGCCACTTCCGATCTCGTAAACTTCTCACCTTGTTCAGTTTTCAGTTCATGGATTGAGTCGACGAATACTTCGTCGAACACCTCGTGCGCCCATGTCGACTTCGGCAGCACGTGTTCCATGTTAATGAACATTCCACCGTGCCGCAACAGTTTGTACACTTCGGAGTAGATGCACCTTTTTCTGTTGTCGGGTTGATGATGAATTGAGAAACCAGAGACGACGACGTCAAACGGAGCTCGATGCGAGACCAGCTGAACCCACTTTAGATTTGCATAATCGAACGTGATGAAATCCAAATTTTTCGAATTGTCTCTTAATTTTTGTTTTGCGGCGTCGATCATCGGATCTGCAAAGTCGAGCAAGACTCCTCTTGATTTCGGATACATTTGCAAAATCGAAGCTGCTAATATTCCGTCGCCGCAACCCAGATCGAGAAAGCATCTCACTTCCCGCCTCATCATTTTGATCAACAACATCATCACCTGGATTTGTTCATTTGCCATAGGAATCGCGCCGCGGATTCCGGTCAAATACATTTTTGCTAATTCAGGCGACTTCCAGACTTCTGCCGTCTTTTTCCGCATAAAATAATTGTACTCCGATATAATAGTTTAAATTATTCATTTGCATATTCAGTCACAACTATTCTAGTTTAATACTAGTGCGAAGTCGGATCATTTGCTATGTATTGATAACCAGTGTAAGCGGCGGCTCGGTTGTTTCCAGCTTGACTTTGAAAATTTACGCTGCTAAACTAGCAGCGTAAGATATTAGGTAATTGGCGAATAAAATATTGAGGAGAAAACATGCGACTGCGGACAATTATTTCCATCGTGTTTGTGCTCATTCTTTGTTCTGTTGCTGCATACGCTCAAGAGCGTTCGTTTCTTTTCACAATGACTCAGCCCGGACCGAACGAGCCGTCGTTTGTCCATTATGATGCGGCTTACGGGCGCCAAACTTTTGAGCCGTTCGGGTCAGATGGTGTCGAACAAAATCTCGGTCTCCAGGCAAATCTTGGAGAGACGCTCACATTATCTGCGTACCTTGGGATGGCTTTGAATGGCGGAGCAGGCGAGACAACTCAACAGGCCGAGTTGCTGTGCCGTATTTTGAAAACCACCGATGCTGGCATCGATTTTTCCGCAGGATTGGGATTCCGTCACGAGTACAGTGGCACGGATGTCCTTCTCGGGAGATTTATTGTTGGAAGGCGGATCAATCAATGGGACGCCTATGGGAACTTGATTTTCGAGCACGCATTCGCCCCGAATCGTGATGACATTGATTTGACTTCAACTCTCGGCCTCTCACGCGAGATAACCAACGGTGTTCGGTTGGGAGTCGAAGCAGTGGGGCAGGACCTTGAGGGGTTCTGGACGCCGGATGAAGCAGAAGGAGGGGCTGTTGTTTTTATCGGTCCCGACGCAAGCTTAGCTTTTCCTGGAACGCCATGGAGCCTTGTTGTCGGAGGAGGCGCCATTATCAGGGCGACGTATAGTCCCGAGGGCAGCAGTGCATTGAGAGCTTTGCCAGAGCCGCAGAGCAACGGGTTTATCGTTCGTAGTGTATTATCATATGGATTTTGACGAAGACCGTTTTCAGAGGATAGATTGAATGGCATCGTACTTAACCCATTCGGTCTGAATAGAGGGGGATGTTACCGAGTAAATCTTCGTCTTAGAAGCCAAAGCTCATCGTTGCACTGACAAGCGCCGGGGAAATAAGTTGATAACCGTTGACGTGAGTCATGACAGGAATTCTCAGATCCGCATAGAGATTGAGCTGCCGGGCCAAGTTCACTTCGACGCCTGGTGAAACATAAATTCTTTCATATCCGGTGTTGGAAGGATCGGCGTTCTCACCGCTGTCCGTGCCACGGAACGAGGCGATAAGTTGGAGCATGGGAATAATCCTGTATGTTTGCTGTAGGTTGTCGTAGTGTGCGCCTAGACTCAGATCGAAGCTATCTCCAGGTCGATAGCCTTCACGATAGTTAAACGCATGTTGCCACAGTGCCTGTGCGTACCATCCCCAACCGGTTTCCTGCCCCATCTGATAACCGCCAAGGAGCAAGTCCGTGGTTCCGCTTCCTATTTGTGTGTCCCTATCCATGAGCGATTCGCTGAATGGTCCCGTTGGGAGCTTCAATCCCAATTGAATCCCCGTCGACATGTCCTCGGATAATCCTGTATACATGCCCATTACGCGCACATCGCCTAATGCCATGTGATCAACGGACGCTAAGTCTCCTGCATCATCTATGGTCTTGAAATACCTGTTCCAGATCGGAGCCTCAATCATCACTCCCCATTCCCTGTCTATCATGTCCTGAAAACCCAGCGTGTAGAAATTCGTGCGGATCTGCTTATCTCCGTTGGAATCCGGCGATGCAATCCCCCAATTATTCCAATCTTCGTTTTGGTTCATAAAATTATAAAGCAGAGATAGCTTGTATCCTGGTGAAATCGGCATCATCCACCTTGCGCCCACCGAAAAAACGCTGCACCCGCATGCACAGGCTAAGGTCGTAGTCGGCAAACACAGACCTGCAATTAACATCGATACAATAACTTTGTTCCAATTGTCCATAGAATATCTTGTTTATTGGTTTAACAAATTTTGCTGTCTCAAGTTCCGAATACTCTTGCACTCTCAAACGGTTTCTTTATAATCCGGCATTCACTGAGATGGCAGACTCCATGATTTCACTTTTGTACTGTTGATTATCTCGAAAGGGCGTGTTACTTTTATAAAAAAGGTGCCACGTGAAGAACGGTCAATTAATTAGGTTCGGGGTCTCTATGGAGGACGAGCTTCTCGAAATGTTCGATAAGATAATCGACAGAAGAGGCTATACTAATCGGTCGGAAGCGATCCGCGATTTCGTCAGAGAGAAAATAGTCGAAGAAGGAATCCACGATGCGAATTCTCTCGCGTTTGGTGTCCTGTCGTTCGTTTATGATCATCACGTCAGGGAGCTCGAAGGGAAACTTACCGATTTCCAGCATGAGCACTTCAAGAGCATCGTTTCAACATCCCATATCCATATCGACCATGACAATTGTCTGGAAGTAATAATTTTGAAAGACAAAGCCGGAAAGATAAGTGAAATAGCTGACAAGATGTTGAGCTATAAAGGGGTGAAGCACGGTAAGTTGAGCCTCACGCTTACGGGAAAAGAATTCTAACATCAACAAAGGAAGAAATCATGAATTATCTTAGGTACATTTTATTATCATTGATTGTTTGTATTTCATCTGCATATTCTCAACCGCAGAAATCCGATTCGACAAAGACGTACTACACCGAGCCGGTCGTGGTCACAGGCACGCAAGAAGGACTGAGCAGAAAATATGTGCCAGCATCTGTTTCTGTCGTTACCTCATCTGATCTGCAGTCGAGCGGTCAGATATCATTATTGGATGCACTGAGTGAAGAGGTACCGGGGCTGTATGTTCCTCAAAGAGGCGTCATCGGTTATGGAATAGAAAATCCTGCTGGGACGATAAGCATCCGTGGCTTAAGTGGAAATCCGAACACACAGGTGCTTGTGATGATCGACGGAGTCCCGCAATTCATGGGGCTCTACGGACATCCACTTCCCGATTCCTATCTTAGCCAGGACGCTGTGAGAGTCGAAGTGATTCGCGGACCTGCAAGCATGCTTTATGGGACAAACGCAATGGGCGGAGTGATCAATATTATTACAAAGAAAGCTGAACAAAACGGAGTTGAGTTCACAGGCGGAGCCAGTTATGGATCGTTCGATACGCAGGAGTATAACGGCGGGCTCGGTTATAACGACGGTAGATTTAATATTCTCGTATCCGGTGACCATGACCAGACCGACGGAAGCCGATCATACTCAAGCTTCAACACCAATGACGGTTATCTGAATGCGGGATACAATGTCGATGAGAATTTTGATCTCCATGCGACAGGAAGTATTAACAAGTTCAAAACATACGATCCAGGACCGGAATCGGCGCCATTGATTGACAACTGGTTCGACATTCTTCGAAGCTCGGGCAGCATTTCTCTCGATGATAAGTACGCCCAGACAGACGGATCTCTGAAATTGTTTTACAGCTACGGACATCATTCGATCTTTGGCGGCTTTCTTTCTGACGATAGAAATTTAGGCGGTGTAATATATCAGAACTTCAGGCCGTTTGAGGGTAACGTTATCACTGTCGGTGAGGATTTTCAGCATTATGGTGGAGGTGCTTATGATGCGAGTACCGATTACGGCATTCATTACATCGATGAGTCTGGAATCTATGCGATGGTAGAGCAGTTCCTTATGGATCAGATCATGGTCGATGCCGGTGCGAGGTTCGTGCACAATATTACTTTCGGAAATCAGATCGTGCCGTCGGCAGGCATATCATGGGGCGCGACAAATTCCACGACCTTGAAGGCATCCGTGTCGGAAGGCTACAGAAACCCAAGCATAGGTGAGCTCTATATCTTTTTCCCCTTGGAGAACCCTAATTTGAAGCCGGAAAAGATGTGGGACTATGAAATCGGCTTGCTGCAAGGTGTGAGCGATCGCGTCGCCGTTGAGTTGACAGGATTCGTCGAAAAGGGAAGTAACCTTATCGAAGGAGGGTGGGCCACTTTCTCGCAATTTGTAAACTCCGGCAGCTTTACTCATAAGGGCATCGAATTCGGCGGGCACTGCGTACCAATTGATGGGCTGAAGATAAATGCAAATTACAGCTTTGTCGAACCCGGGCAGGAGACCTATGAAACTCCCAAGCACAAGTTGTTTGTCGGGGTTAATTACGTTTACGATCGTGCTACTGCCAATCTGACTTTCCAGCATATCGCAGTGCTCTATGGTGCCGACGGATCACAGGAAAAACTTCCTGACTATACATTGCTTGGCGCACGTGTCTCTTATCAGGTTGCAGAATTCGTGAACGTTTATGTCTCTGGAGAAAATCTCTTCAACAGCAGTTATCAGACAATTTACGATTACCCGATGCCGGGCAGAACGCTGTTTGCAGGATTGAATTTGAGTCTCGGAACGCGATAAAGGTTCTGGATTAAAATTATCAACAAAAATGAAAGAGTATAAATATGACAACTCGAAAAAAAGTTTCATCGATTCTTCTCGTGACAACTTTGCTGCTGTCGGTAGTTTTCATAACATCTTTTGACAGTTCTGAAAAAAAGACTCGGAAAAATTGCGTTCCATTCATTCTTCACCTCTCTCAAAATGAGACTGACAAGGTCACATCCATCCTCGACTCGACGAAGAGTGTTCAGATGAGATCCGGCTTTGTGACTCTTCAACCGGGAGAGAATGTAGGGTCGCATAATACTGGACAGCATGAAGAACTCCTCGTTATTCTGGATGGCAGCGGCTACGCGGACGTAGAAGATCTTGGAAAGACAAATATCGAGAAGGGAATGGTTGTATATATTCCGCCGAACAATCAGCACAATGTTTATTGTGACGGTTCGTCTCCACTAAAGTATATTTACATCGTGGCCCCAACAAAGTAAGTATCTCTTCTACTTGCGGAGGTAAAGGATAACCAGCCGCTTTTCGTCCGAATTCTAATTCCGTTCTCTCCGGTTTTTTGTTAAATTAAAACGAGAGGAATGATAACCAATAGCATAAGGAAGAGGCTGAAGGAAATTTTCGGGAAAGAAAATGTTCTCGATTCTGCGGAAGATAGAATCGCCTATTCATATGACGGAACGCCGCTTTTAAGCTCACTTCCGGAGGCGGTTGTGGTTCCTTCGTCGGTAGAGCAGATCAGCAAATTGATGCTGTTGGCTAACGAGGAAAAATTTTCGGTGGTGCCGCGCGGATCGGGGACCGGACTAAGCGGCGGCTCGATACCTACAGAAAACTCTGTCGTACTTCTCATGACTCGATGGAATAAAGTCATCGAACTCGACAAAAACAATTTGACTGCATGGGTTGAACCCGGTGTGATCACAGGAAAATTTCAGTCGCTTGCAGAATCTGAAGGCCTTTTTTATCCGCCCGATCCCGGCAGCTCACAGATTTGTACGCTCGGAGGAAACGTCGCAGAAAATGCAGGCGGCTTGCGCGGGTTGAAATACGGCGTTACGAAAAATTACGTCCTCGGATTAGAGGTCGTCCTTCCAACCGGCGAAGTCATGCATATCGGCGGCAAGAATACGAAAGATGTCGCCGGATATAACCTGAAGGATATTTTAATTGGTTCCGAAGGAACGCTTGGAATATTCACAAAAATACTTTTCAAACTGATTCCGATGCCGCAGTCTAACAGGACCGTTCTCGCTTTTTATGATTCTATGACCAAGGCGGCGGAAACAGTCTCAGAGATAACCGCAAAGAGAATAATGCCGGCAATGCTCGAGTTTCTCGATAATCCGACAATTCGAGCGGTTGAAGATTTTGCGCACCTGGGACTCGATGTAAATACAGGCGCACTGCTTTTGATTGAAGTCGATGGTGCTATCTCAGCCGTTGAAGAGGACACTGGAATGATCAGGACGATCTGTAAGAATTCTGGAGCGAGTGATATTAAGATCGCAAAGGACGAAGCCGAAAGTACGAAATTAAAAGCTGCTCGCAAAACCGCTTTTGCAGCTCTCGCGAGAATTCGCCCAACCACAATACTTGAAGATGTGACAGTCCCGAGAAGCGAACTTCCTGCAATGGTTGACTTTATAAGCGAGACCGCGGAGAAATATGATGTACAAATCGGAACCTTCGGCCATGCGGGCGATGGGAATTTGCATCCGACCGGCCTCACCGACGAACGAGACAGGGACGAAATCCAGAGAACTGAGCAAACGTTCGATGAAATATTCAGAAAGGCTGTCGATCTTGGCGGTACGATAACCGGCGAACATGGAGTGGGGCTTGCAAAGAAGAAATTCTTCGAAGAACTCTATGATACTTCGTTCATTAGATGGATGAAGCAAACGAAGGAAATGTTTGATCCCAATTGCGTTCTCAATCCCGGCAAGATTATCTCGGTTAAGCCGCGTTGTGAGGGTGCACTGCCCAAAAGCAAGGAGCAAATCGAGAAGATCGTTAGCAAAATGGACAATCCATCAGAGGCTTATTTTTGAAGCCAACAATTTCCGATGATCTCCTAACTCAATGCATGCACTGCGGACTTTGCCTGCCCGTTTGTCCGACATACGAATTGACCGGTCTGGAAAAGAATTCGCCGAGGGGAAGAATCCGATTGATGAAAAATATCATGAACGATTCGCTTCCGGTTACTAATGCCTTCATGGAAGAAATGTATTTTTGTCTTGATTGCCAGGCGTGCCAGACCGCTTGTCCTGCAGGAGTTAGATACGGTGAGCTTGTCGAGGCGGCTCGAACGCTTGTCGAAAAGAAAAAATTTCTCCGTTTGAAAAATTTTATCGTAAGAAATTTTGTCGAACGAAGAAGCGTCTTGCGGGTGCTTGCCGTAGTCATAAGATTTTACCAGGACAGTTTGTTTGAAAGAGGTGTGCTCACGTTTCTAAGAGTGTTTTCCCCGATGCTATACGGGCGTGCTAAGTTGATGCCTCGAGTTTCAAATAAATTTGTCTTCCGAGCAATCCCTGAGACACGCGAACCCGAAGGAGACATTCGCGGCACGGTCGCTGTCCTGACGGGCTGTGTCATGGATGTTTTCTATGCGGATGTTAATCGCGATACTATCGATGTCCTTCTTATTAACAGCTGGCGTGTCATGGTACCGCGGGGACAAGTATGCTGTGGCTCGCTCGGTGGACACAATGGTGACGCGGAGTATTCAAAACGACTCGCAAAAAAAAATATTGAGGCGTTCGAGAAATCTGGCGCAGAATATTATGTGGTAAATTCAGCCGGCTGCTGCGCCTTTATGAAGCGGTACGCTGAAGTGCTGTCTGATGATCCTAATTATTCAGAAAGGGCGCAAAAATTTAGTAAGAAAGTCAGGGAATTTTCAGAATTCGTTTATCTGACAGGATTCAAAAAAACCCAATGCAAGGTTACCGAGCCGGTAGTGTAC
Organism: Candidatus Acidiferrales bacterium; assembly: GCA_035515795.1. Lineage (NCBI taxonomy): Bacteria > Pseudomonadati > Acidobacteriota > Terriglobia > Candidatus Acidiferrales > Candidatus Acidiferrales bacterium. The sequence continues at coordinate 63,496 of DATJAY010000025.1, forward strand.
CATGAACCATGCCATCTGGTTCATACGCAAAGAATCAGTGAAGAACCCCGTTCGATTGTCGTTGAAATCGCCGGAGATAATTTTCGAGAGCTGAATGAAGCGACATGGTGCTGCGGTAGTGCGGGGATTTATAATGTGCTGCGATTCCGCGATGCATCCGAGATACTTGACCGGAAGATTGATAATATAAAAAAGAGCGGCGCCCGTTTGGTCATAACCGGCAATCCGGGTTGTCTTGCGCAAATAGGCTCGGGAATTCAAAAAGAAAACCTGGGGATAGAGGTTCTTCATCCCGCCACGGTTCTGAACAGACTCTACAAGAAGGAAGGTGCCGGGTGATTCCTCTTAAAGACAGGAATCCGTCTCACATCTTTCCATTCATAAACTATCTTCTCATCGCGGCAAATGTCGTTGTCTTTTTCTACGAATTGTCCCTGGGGCGACATCTCGACGATTTCATTGTCAAATATGGCTTGATATCTCATAGATATTTTTATGCGGTCGAGCATCATACCCAATTAATAAACAGGTATGTCCCATTTTTCTCTTCCATGTTTCTCCACGGCGGTTGGCTGCACATAATCGGCAACATGTGGTTCCTGTTTATTTTCGGCGATAACGTCGAAGATAGATTAGGTCACGGAAATTATCTGGCGTTTTATGTTTTGAGCGGGCTTGCGGCCGCGGTAATACAGTTGCTTTCGAGTGTTGGGTCTTCTGTGCCGACGATCGGTGCAAGCGGCGCAATATCCGGAGTGCTGGGCGCCTACCTCGTGATGTTTCCGCGCGCGAAGATTGTTACTCTTCTCCCCATCTTCTTCTTTTTTGACATCATCGATATATCTGCCTTCTTATTTATCGGATTCTGGTTCTTCATGCAATTCGTGAGCGGACTGCAGGCCATCGGCCTCGACACATCGGGTGGAATTGCCTGGTGGGCTCACATCGGCGGATTCGTCGCCGGAATTTTGATGGTGCCGGTGCTTAAGAAGCGCTGATTCACGAAGAAGTCCGAGACATCGCCTTTCCCGTATTTCGATGGATTTTATGCACCATGGCATGAATAATCTTTAATTTTATTTTATCGAACTTTCCTTGCCAAAAGCCCGTTCGTTATTTATTATTGTTGTAGAGAGAGGATAGCCAAATGTCAAATCCGGAGAATGCACCGGGCTGGCCCGGCATAGTACCACGCTGGACCTCCAGCGCGAAGTGCGGAGTCGGTACTGCTTTTACCGGGGTCAGCGCGACATGGTTTACCATATCGCATGGGATATTGAACGAAATTTATTATCCGCGCATGGACCAGGCGATGATCCGCGATATGGAATTTATTGTAACTGATGGTGCCGATTACTTTTCAGAAGAAAAGAGAGATACTGAGCATTCTGTAAAGCTGATGGCTCCCGGAGTTCCAGCTTATATTCTCGTTAATAAATGTACAAGCGGCCGATACCGAATAGAAAAAAAACTCATCGCTGATCCAAGAAGACCGGTCATGCTTCAAAAGGTCAAGTTCATTCCAATTAAGAAAAGTGATTATCATATTTACGTGCTCTTAGCTCCTCACATCGCAAATCGTGGTGGAGGAAACACGGCTTGGGTTGGAGACATCAAAGGTGAACCCGCTTTGATGGCAACCCACAGGGGATTCTCTCTCGCAATGGTTTCGTCGGTGCCTATGAAGCTGGCTTCGGCCGGCTACGTCGGGTACTCGGATGGCTGGCAGGATCTCAAAGCCAACAAGAAACTCACGAATTTTTATAAATGCGCCAAAAATGGGAATGTGGCTCTGGTCGCTGAGCTGGATCTTGGATCGTCGGGCAACGCTGCAATTCTTTCTCTGGGTTTTGGCGGAACGATGGACGAAGCGGGCCATCACGCGCTCGTTTCACTCAAGAGCGGCTTTGAAGAATCACAAGAAATCTATATAAGGTCTTGGAGCGGATGGAGCAATAATTTGTGGTCGCCGAAACTAAGAGCCAGCCTGTATGACATAAGCAAAGTCGTCTTGAAGGAACACACCGGCGTCAACATGCACGGAATCATAGCAAGCCTATCTATTCCCTGGGGCTTTTCAAAAGGAGACGATGACCTCGGCGGATATCATCTCGTCTGGCCCCGGGATATGGTGGAAGCTGCCGGAGCATTTGTCGCAATCGGTGCAAAGGACGAGGTCCGGCAAGCTCTGTTATATCTTGAAGCGACGCAGGAAGCGGATGGCCATTGGCCGCAAAACATGTGGATGGATGGCAAAGCTTATTGGAACGGAATACAGATGGATGAATCCGCACTTCCGATCCTACTCGTTGATCTTGCTTTTCGCAAAGGCATCATCTCGAATCGTGATGTGCAAAGCTTTTGGCCGATGATGAAGAGAGCTGCGGGCTTTGTCGTCCGAAATGGTCCGGTCAGCCAGGAGGATCGGTGGGAAGAAGATCCTGGCTACACGCCGTTTACTCTTGCTTCTGAGATTGCGGCACTTGTAGTGGCTGCGGAATATGCAAAAAAATTTAACGAGAAGAGAATTGCCGACTATCTATTGGAGACCGCCGACATATGGAATTCAAATATCGAAAGATGGATTTACGTTTGCGAGACGACTCTTGCCCAGCAGCTTGGTATTGATGGCTATTACGTCCGAATTTCACCTATTGATATCGCTGAGGCTGGTTCTCCAAAGGATGGATTTGTCCCTATCAAGAACAAGCCGCCCGGAAGCTCGAGTATGAAAGCAACATACATCCTCAGCCCGGATGCCCTTGCGCTCGTGCGTCTTGGTCTCCGCGACGGAAGAGACGTACGCATCCAAAATACTGTCAGAGCGATTGATAAATTGTTACGTACCGAAACGCCGGCGGGTCCTTCATGGCACAGGTATAATGACGATGGCTATGGCGAGCATGAAGACGGAAGTGCATTCGATGGAACAGGCATCGGGAGATTGTGGCCGCTCCTCACGGGAGAAAGGGCACACTTCGAGCTTTCATGCGGAAGAGTTTCTGAGGCGAAGAAACTCTTGAAAACAATGGAATCATTTGCAGGAGAAGGTGGTTTGTTGCCCGAGCAGATTTGGGATTCGCATGACATTCCGGAGAGAGAGTTATTTTTCTGGAAACCTTCCGGCTCGGCTATGCCGCTGGTCTGGGCCCACGCGGAATATATCAAACTCGTCAGATCCATCGAAGAGAAAAAAGTTTTTGATCGTCCGCCGCAAACCGTCAAACGGTATGTCAAAGAAAAGCACCCGTCCAATTATGCTTCATGGAGATTCAACCACAAGATCAAAACAATGCCTAAAGGTTTGAAGTTGAGAATCGAAGTCCTTGCGCCCGCGATAATTCACTGGTCGGCGGATGATTGGAAGACCGTGACGGATACACCCACCCGTGACACCGGCCTTGGCTTGCACACCGCCGACCTGGACGTTGCAGGGTTGAACCCCGACACAAAAATTTTGTTTACATATTATTGGAGGGATTCACAAAGGTGGGAAGGAAATGACTTTTCAGTTATTATTGAATAAGGAGAAATTATGGAAATAGGCTTGATCGGGCTTGGCAAGATGGGGGCCAATATGGCCGAGCGTCTTTTGAAAAGCGGCCACAAGGTTGTTGGATACGACCGGGATGCGCAAGCGGTTAAAAGAATTGTGGATCAAGGAAACATCGGGGCGAATTCGATTGACGATCTTATTTCAAAATTGAAGTTACCGAGAACAGTCTGGGTAATGGTACCTGCCGGCAAGCCCGTTGATGACACTATTGACATTATGATCGCCGGGTTGAACAGAGATGATATAGTGATCGACGGAGGTAATTCATACTACAGAGACTCAATTCGTCGAGCGAAAAAACTTGCCGATCACGGCGTAAAAATGATTGATGCAGGCGTGAGCGGCGGCATCTGGGGATTGAAGGAAGGATATAGCATCATGGTCGGAGGTGAAAAAGGAACGGTGGATTATTTGAAGCCGATTTTTGAAGCGCTTGCTCCTGCGAAGGACAAAGGATGGGGACACGTCGGACCGAATGGTGCAGGGCACTTTGTGAAGATGGTTCACAATGGAATTGAATATGGTCTGATGCAGGCATATGCTGAGGGCTTTAACTTGATGAAAAGGAAAACTGAATTTGACCTGGACTTGCATCAGGTCGCTGAGATTTGGAGATACGGAAGCGTTGTGAGAAGCTGGCTTCTCGATTTGACGGCTGCGGCATTGCAGGACGACCAGAACTTAACCAAGGTTGCGCCGTATGTCGCAGATTCCGGAGAAGGGCGATGGACTGCATTGGAAGCAATTGAGCTTGGTGTGTCGCTTCCCATCATAGCTCAATCGCTTTATGAGCGATTTGCAAGCCAGGACAGCGAAGAATATGGAAATCGACTTCTGGCAATGATGCGCCACGAGTTCGGCGGACATGCCATAAAAGGAGAGGAAAAGTAAAATGAACAGTAAGAGGATACCGCCGTATTTGTTCATAATCATAGGAGGCACCGGCGATCTGGCAAGGCGAAAACTTCTTCCGGCAATCTGCAAATTGTGGGAGAAAAATTTATCCGAATTTTATTTGATCGGGTCGGGAAGTGGAAAGAAACACGACGACTCGACGTACCGCGACTTTGTAGCAAGATCGCTGGAAGAGGAAAATGTGGACACAAGCCATATCGATTCGCTCGATTGGCTTTATTATCAATCCGTTGGTACGGGCTCATTGGAGGAGTTTAAGTCCTTTGCGAACAGAGTCTTACAATTGGAAAAGGATCTCAACCTGACGGGAAACAGGGTCTTTTATCTCGCAGTTCCGCCGTCGATTTTTCCGAATACGATCAGGAATCTCGGGGAAGTTGGTCTGAACAAAAGCGGCGGCGAGATAAAGCTCGTCGTTGAAAAACCATTTGGGAAAGATCTGCAATCTGCAAAAGATTTGAACCGGCTGGTGCACACCTATTTTGATGAGTCGCAGGTTTACCGAATAGATCATTACCTCGGAAAAGAAACTGTTCAGAATCTTCTCGCTTTTCGTTTCAGCAACGCGATGTTCGAATCACTTTGGTCCCGCGACAGGATTGAAAGAGTCGAAATAACGGTTGCAGAAACTCTCGGTCTCGAACATCGGGCCGGTTATTATGACAAAGTCGGCGCTTTGCGCGATATGATACAAAATCATTTGACTCAACTCATGACGCTCGTGGCGATGGAGGTACCGACGGCATTGGAAGCCGATGATGTGCGTCACGAAAAGGTGAAGGTCCTTCGGGCTGTTTCGCCGATTTCTCCGGAGGATGTCGTGCGCGGTCAGTACACGCGCGGCGCTGTCGAAGGAAAAGAGGTCGTCGGATATTGCGAGGAGGAAGGAATCAATTGCAGCGATTCACGCACCGAAACTTATGCCGCAGTAAAACTGAATATCTCAAACTGGCGGTGGCAAGGCGTACCTTTTTTGTTGAGAACCGGGAAGAGGATGTTCAAAGAGGCAACAGAGATCGCAATCACTTTCCGTCGTCCCCCTGTCTCCATATTCAGACAATTTTCCATAAAAGATATTCAACCCAATAGACTCATCATCACGCTGCAGCCCAATGAGGGTTTTGACTTGTACTTCAAAGTAAAAGAACCGGGCGAATCATATAAACTTACGACTCAGAGTCTGCATTTTGAGTATTCCGAGATTTTCGGACGGTTGCCTGACGCATACGAGACATTGCTCCTCGATGTTCTGAAAGGCGATCAGACATTGTTCGTTCGCGCTGACGAAGTTGAATCGTCGTGGGAACTCTACACGCCGCTTTTATCCGGTGGTTCTGATGTGTACAAGTACGCTTCAGGAACTTGGGGACCGGTGGAAGCCGAAAGATTGCTCGACGGTGAGAAATGGTGCACGATGTGATTGGTGAGGTAAGAAAATTCCGTGACCTCATTGAGCTTAGCTCGGCCGTAGCGGAAAATATCGCCGAACTCATCAAAGAAGTCGTTGCTTCAAAAGGCGTTTTTCATCTTGCATTGTCAGGAGGGAATACTCCAACAACTCTATTCCGCATCCTCGCCACGACGTATCGTAATTCAATCCCGTGGAAATCTGTTCACGTTTTCTTTTGCGATGAGCGCTTCGTTCCGCACATGGACCCTCTGAGCAATTTTCGGATGGCGAAGGAAAACTTGTTTGATCTGCTCTCTATCCCGAGAGAAAACATACATCCTATTCCAACTGATTATTTGGAGTTTGAGATTTCAGCAGGATCCTACGAAACTGAGTTGCGAAAATTTTTCTCCGACGACGGAAATACTTTCGATCTCGCCGTCATGGGAATAGGAAAGGAGGGGCACACTGCCTCTCTTTTTCCGAATTCGCTGGCACTCGATGAAGAGGAAAGGTGGGTATTAGCTGTGCATGTGAATGCGGTTCCACCGCGGCGTGTAACGCTTACTTTCCCGGTTCTGAATCGCGCCGGGGCGGTCTACTTTCTTGTCTCCGGCACCGACAAAGCGGAAATCATGGGAAGAATTCTCGACAACTGGTTCGATTATCATGCTTGCCCTGCGGTCGGAATCATCCCTAAAAATGGCAGGCCAGTCTGGTGGATTGATTTGTCTGCGTCACCTGATGGGAGGTAAGAAACTGGGAGGCTAATATCAGCCGATCCTTTGTAGTTTGAAGAGGGCGGATTTCACCCAGGGCTACAGCCTTGAAATACTGTGTTGCTCGTATGCAGTACCTCTTTTTTTGCTTTTTCCCCTAAAGATTTTACGGATTATCTCGCCAAATTTTTAGTGAAATTGTCGTAGGATAAGAAAATTTATAACTTCCGCTAAATCAATAAGTTAGCACCTTGACTTTTGTCATCGTTTTTGTTATTATTTCTTGAATTCACCGGAGGTTTATTGGCAAATAAGGAAAAAAGAGTCATCGTTTCCAAAGGAAGCTCGAAGGTTCTTTATTCTCTTCCTCAGGATGATATTCTCCTGACAGAGTTTCGATCTGAAATAGCAATTGACGGGAAGAAGGTCTTCAAAGTCAAAGAAAGACCAAAGATTGCGGCGGAGTTGCAGGCATTTATTTACGCGTATTTGGAGACTTACCAGATACCGACTCATTTCTTTAGCCAATCGGGCGGAGAGCTTCTTGTGAAGCGTTTAAATATCATTCCCGTTGAAATAACTGTCCGAAATTTAGCATCCCATTCATTTGCCAAGAGGTTCAAGCATTTCAAATCGGGGCAACTGTTGGATTTCCCGATATTCGAATATCTTCTGAAGAATGAGGTGGGGGAGTCTTTCGTCAATGATACGCATTTGTACGCGCTGCAAATCTTGTCGCCGGATGATTTCCGGACGATGACACGACTGGCAAGCAAAATTGATGCAGTCATGAAAAGTTTTTTTGAAAGACGCGGTTTTACTCTTGTAGACATCACGATGAAGTTCGGCAAGCATAAAGGCATGATAATGCTCGGCGATGAAATTTCTCCCGAAAACATAACCGTGATTGACAACACGACCGATGAAGAGATTTCCGTTGTGGAGGCCCGTGACTCGCGCGAGGCGTCTAAGCAATATCAATTGGTCTATGATCGTATCTTTCCTTCCCTCCAGCGTAGCGCCGCACCTCCAAAGCGCAAGGCTTAACAAAGATGTTTCTCCGGCTAGCTCACTATGGTTACGACGTTGTCGCAGTTGTAGTGCTGTCGTGTGTCGCAGCGGTATTTGTCTCTTTTTTTGTTGCGAGCGCACCGGCCAAAGTAATTCTTGATATTGCAGCGCTTGCAGCTGGAGCCTCCACGTTCTATTTTTTCCGCGATCCTGACCGGACTTTACAGATGTCCGGTGATCATGTTGTGATATCACCTGCCGACGGCAGGGTGGTATTTTGCAGCGAGGTGGAGGAACCCGAGTTCCTGCGAAGCCGTGCGAAGATGATCAGCATTTTTATGTCGCCGGTCGACGTGCACGTAAACAGAATCCCGGTAAATGGCACGGTGAAGTTTCTCAAATATGTTAAAGGAGAATATCTTGTCGCGTTCGATGAGAAGTCAAGCGATAGAAACGAGAGGATGCTGATCGGAATTGAAAATAAAGGCGCCAGAGTTTTGTTCAAGCAAATAGCCGGTTTTATAGCACGCAGGATCGTATGCAATCTTTCGGAAGGTCAGACAGTCACCGCAGGCGAAAGATTCGGAATGATTAAGTTTGGGTCTCGCGTCGACGTTCTCCTTCCATTAAATTGCGATGTAAAAGTCAAGTTGAACGATAAGATTTTTGCCGGAAGCACTATAATCGGAGTGATGCAAAGTGAGCCGTGAGGTACGTGAAAAGTGCCGCCTTGCGGCACCGCGCAGATCATGTTTAGGGCGTGATGATCGGGAAAAAAGCAGTAATGATTGAATGAGTAGAAAAAGAAAATACAATATTCACATTTCCAGAGCGGTCATCCCGAGTTTTTTCACGATTCTCAACATGTTTTCAGGTTTCATGTCGGTCTTGTCATCTGCCGATAAAGATTATGCTTCGGCGGCATGGCTTATAATACTTGCAGCAATTTTCGACAGTCTCGATGGCATCATGGCACGCCTGACAAGAAGTTCCAGCGAGTTTGGCGTGGAGCTCGATTCGCTTTCGGACCTTGTTTCGTTCGGCGTCGCACCGTCGTTCATGATTTATCGAATCGGACTTCATACCCTCGGGCCGCTTGGCACTCTTTCAAGTGCGATGCTTATGGTGTTCGGTGGCTTGCGGCTTGCGCGATTCAACGTCCAGCTTGTCGGATTCGACAAGGATTATTTCAAGGGCTTACCTATCCCCTCGAGTGCAATCGTGATCAGTTCGTTCGTTCTTTCATTTTATGATAGGACCATGGGAGCTCTCGACACAGATGCCATAGTACTTCCTGCAATAGCAGTTTCTCTGTCTTTATTAATGGTAAGCACTGTTCGCTACGATACGATCCCGAAATTCAGCAGGCGCGCAGTTCGTTCACATCCGATGAAGTTTTCCATTTTTATGATATCGCTGTTAATTATAATTGCGACACTAGGTAAGGCGCTTTTCTGGTTATTTGTTCTCTACATAGTCGGCGGATTGGTCCGCTGGGTGGTTGAGCACATCAAGGCTCTTCTTTCTCCGCCGAAACGTGAAGAAGAAGAGGAAGATGTCGAGCTCAGTAGTTTTGATATTTGAGCTTAGATTACAGGGCGATGACCCTGGGACACAAATTGTCAATATTCAGAATTAGTGTGCTTGTTGGTTTGAGATTGTTCGATACGAGCTATGTTAGATTAAGGAGTAAGAATTGTATAAGGCAATAATAAAGGTTACGCTGAAGAAAAAAATACTGGATCCCCAGGGAAAAGCTATCGAAAGCAGTCTGCACAATCTGGGTTTCTCAAGTCTTACCGGCGTCAGAACCGGCAAGAATATTGAAATCTCTATAAATCAGAATGATCTCGAGCAGGCAAGGAGTTCAATCCAGTCTGCGTGTGAAAAACTTCTTGCAAATCCCGTGACGGAGGAGTTTGAGTACGAGATATTCGATCATGCTGGCACAGCCGTGGCTGGGTTCTCGACACAGCACAAGCAAGTTAAAGAACCGGTCGGTTAAGATGGCACACAAAGTAGGAGTTGTGGTTTTTCCCGGGTCGAATTGCGACCGGGATGCTTTCAACGCGTTCGGAAGCGTTATGGAGCAGAAGGTGGAATTTCTATGGCACAAGGACACGGATCTTGACGGCGTCGATGTCGTCGTTCTTCCGGGCGGTTTTTCTTACGGGGATTATCTGAGGTCCGGTGCAATTGCAAGATTTTCACCGATAATGAACGAAGTGAAAAAGTTCGCGGAGCACGGAGGACTCGTAATGGGAATTTGCAACGGTTTTCAGGTCCTTGTCGAATCAGGATTGCTGCCCGGGGCTTTGTTGAGGAATGCAAAGTTAAAATTCGTGTGCCGCCAGGTTTACTTGAGAACTGAAACTGTGAAAACGCCGTTCACCTTGTCTCTTAAACGCGGACAAATTTTGAAGGTGCCGATTGCTCATGGTGACGGGAACTATTATGCCGATGATACCACGTTAAAAATGTTGCAGGACAACGACCAGATTGTTTTTCGTTATTCAACGCAGGATGGCGTAGTTACACAAGAGTCAAATCCGAACGGCTCGATTCTCAATATTGCAGGCATCGTCAATAAGAACCGAAACGTTCTCGGGATGATGCCTCATCCTGAGCGGGCCAGCGAGCAAATCCTTGGGAGTGCGAATGGTGCGTTTGTTTTGAAATCGGTCATTGAAAGTTTAAATTGACAAAAAACGGAGGCGATCATGCTTGAGGATTTGAGCTTCGGAAAAATTCTTCTGATAGTTTTGGTGCTCGTCATATTCTTTGGCGCTAAGAGAATTCCAGAAATCGCACAAAGCCTCGGTAAGGGAGTGAAAGAATTCAAGAAGGCTGTCAAAGACATACGGGAAGATCCCGAGAAGAAGAGCGAAGAAAAGAAATAAGGTTTTGGTCATCGAGCTGCCGAGATACAGGGTTATTGAACGGATCGTCCCTCTCTGTGGTTGAGATCCTGCGCCTGCTGAACTGCGGGGGTGCTTAGTGATGGTTTTGAAGGTAAGGGGAGAAATTTTAAATTAATAAGCAAAGAATTTTTTCTTTGCTTGTTAATTCGAAGACAAAAGGGAGTCACCTATGGCGTGGCTCTGGAGTATTAACGATGCTTGAAGATTTAAGTATTGGTAAAATCCTATTGATTGTCGTGGTCATTTTGATATTCTTCGGTCCCAAGAAAATACCGGATTTAGCGCAGTCTTTGGGAAAAGGTATAAGAGAATTCAAAAAAGCCATGCGTGATGTATCGGATGAGATGCAGAAGCCGGTTAATGAAGAACCCAAAGCTACAGCGCAAAAATCGATAGAATCACCTCCGCAGGTTTCCCAAACAGATTCTTCATCTACAGCTCAACCAAAATCATAACAGCGATTGTCTGACACATACCAGAGTTTTCGGAAGCGGCTTCTTAACGCGGAATTCACCTGCAAGAGTATCACGGAATCCTATCTAAAGAGGGCCAAGGCAGGCTCAAACCTGAACGCTTTCCTTCAGCTCTTTGATGAATGCATGGAAGATGCGGAAAAAGTTGACGCGAAAGTAAAAGCTGGTACAGCCGGGAGGCTTGCAGGTCTCGTCCTTGGAATCAAAGATGTTATTGCAATCAAAGAAAAGCGTCTCACGTGCGGCTCTAGGATGCTTGAAAATTTCGTTTCTCCATACGATGCGACAGTCGTGGAAAGGCTGAGGGATGAAGATGCGATTATCATCGGCAAGACCAATCCGGATGAGTTTGCAATGGGCTCCTCGACGGAGTACAGTGCGTTTGGACCCACATTGAATCCCGTGGACACATCTCGCGTGCCCGGGGGGTCCAGCGGCGGTAGCGCCTCAGCTGTCGCTGCGGGATTGTGCCATGGTGCGCTTGGCACAGACACAGGAGGATCGATAAGGCAGCCCGCGTCATTTTGTGGGGTTGTCGGGTTGAAACCGACCTACGGTCGCGTGTCTCGTTACGGGCTCGTTGCCTACGCGTCGTCGTTTGATGTGATCGGACCGTTTGCAAATTCAGTTTACGATATTGCCCTGATTCTGGAGGTCCTTGCAGGGCACGATGAGCGAGATTCAACCTCCGCAGAAAAACCCGTACCGCAGTATACTTCTTTTCTTGACAGAGACGTGAAAAATCTTAGGCTTGGGATCGCCAGAGAGACGCTGAGTTCCGGTGTGGCGAATGAGATCAGGGAAGCGATCGAAAAGCGGATTGACGAGCTTCGTTCCGAGGGAGTAGATATTATCGAAATCTCGCTGCCACATCTCGATTATACCATTCCTGCCTATTACATTCTTGCAACGGCCGAAGCCTCATCTAATCTTGAAAGATATGACGGTGCAAGATACGGTCATCGTGCGAAGGATGTCGAAGAGCTTGAAGATATGTATATCCGCTCACGGACGGAGGGGTTTGGCCCTGAAGTCAAAAGAAGGATCATGCTCGGTACGTTCGTTCTTTCGGCCGGATATTACGATGCATATTACCGCAAAGCTCAGAAAGTCCGCAGAATCATCAAGCAGGATTTCGACGAAGCTTTTGGGAAGGTCGATGCAATAATAACTCCTACTGCTCCAACCACAGCATTCAAAATTGGTGAGAAGACTTCCGATCCGCTTCAAATGTATCTCTCCGATATTTTCACGGTCTCCGCAAACCTGGCTGGAATCCCGGGGATCTCAGTGCCGATCGAGAAGGATGAGAGATCGCTGCCGATCGGTGTGCAGCTTATGGGAAGACAGTTTGAAGAAGAAACGATTCTGACGTTAGCAAGTTTTATCGAACATTCCGTGAAAAACCGAAAGAACCACGATGAGCATACTCGTTGACAAATCCACGCGTCTGGTTGTTCAGGGGATTACAGGAAGTGAAGGATCCTTTCACGCTGGTCAGATGATCGAATACGGAACAAAGGTTGTGGCCGGTGTAACTCCGGGAAAAGGCGGCACGACGCTTCTGGAAGTCCCGATCTTCAACACTGTTGCAGAGGCGGTAGAAGATGAAGAGGCAAACACATCTATCATTTTTGTCCCGGCGGCGTTTGCCCCCGATGCGATCGTCGAGGCGGCAGATGCCGGAATCCGATTGATCGTCTGCATCACGGAGGGGATTCCGGTTCGCGACATGATCGGAATATATGATTATCTGAAGAAGAAGAATGTTCGAATGATCGGTCCGAATTGCCCGGGCGTGATTTCTCCCGGAAAAGCCAAAGTTGGGATAATGCCGGGTTTCATACATCGACAGGGGACCGTCGGCCTTATCTCGCGCAGCGGTACGCTGACGTATGAAGCGGTTGCGCAAGTGACTGCAAAAGATTACGGTCAGTCGACGTGTGTCGGAATCGGCGGCGATCCTATCATCGGAACAAAGTTCATTGATGCGCTTCGTCTTTTTAAAGACGACGGTCAAACCGAGGCAGTTGTAATGATTGGGGAGATCGGCGGAACCGCAGAAGAGGAAGCAGCGGATTACATTAGAAAAAATTTCGACAAGCCTGTAATCGGATTCATAGCGGGACGCACCGCGCCTCCAGGAAGAAGGATGGGACATGCCGGCGCGATAATTTCCGGCGGACACGGGACCGCCGATGAAAAAATGGCGGCGATGAAAAAGGCCGGCATCATCGTGGTCGAAAGCCCGGCGTCAATCGGCAATGCAGTCGCGAGAGTATTAGGGAAGAAATTGAAGAGTAAAAAAAGAGTAACGGTTTCCAAAAAACTTCGGAGAAGTTCTAGATTTAAGAAGTTTACGGCGGCAAAGAAGTAAGAAGCAATAAATCAGAGACAAAACGAGAAAATCTAATCTTAAGAATTATGGAAATGAATCGTACACTCGCAATATTAAAACCCGACTGCGTCCGAAAAAACTTGATTGGCGAAGTAATCGCACGAATGCAGAAGGCGAAATTCAAAATAGTAAGTATGAAAATGGTGCGTCTGACTGAAGAAGCTGCTGGTGAATTTTATGCGATCCATAGGCAGCGCCCATTTTACAAAGATCTGGTGCAGTATATGACATCGGGAGCGTGCGTCCCGATGGTGCTTGAAAGAGAAAACGCCTTCGAAGAGTTTAGAAAATTCATCGGCGCTACCGATCCGAAGGAAGCAGCACCGGGGACGATACGTCGCGATTTTGCCGAAAGCAAGCAGGAAAACATCGTACACGGATCGGACAGTCCGGAAAATGCCGCCCGGGAGATTTCATTTTTCTTCTCCGAACGTGAGCTAGTCGAGCTTCTTTAGAGTTGCCGCTTAAAAAGTTAGAAACACTCAACACAAAATCACTTCACAAAAACCCTTATTGGGAATATCGGCTCGATAACTATGTCCTTCCCAATGGCGACACTGGAGAGTACCACTATGTGCACAGTCCTGGCTCAGCGATGGTTGTCCCGGTGGATGAAAACGGCAGGCTCGTTCTTGTGAAACAGTTCCGTTATCTCTGGAAAAAGGAGAGTATAGAATTCCCCGCGGGCGGCATGAAATATGTCGATCCCCTTGTCACGGCAAAAAACGAGCTTGCCGAGGAAGCCAACTTGGGTGCTTCAAGCTGGAAGTTTGTCGGCGAGTTTAACCCCTTCAACGGCGCGACCGACGAGATCGCAACAGTTTATCTTGCGTCAGGTCTGAGTAGAATTGAAAAGGAAAAGGACGCTTCGGAGGAATTCGAAGTCATCAAGATGACGATTCCGGAGTTTCAAGCGGCGATCGATGGGAAGGAAATTTGGGATGGGATGACGCTCGCCGCATGGATGCTTGCACGTCCGGCTGTTCTGGACTACATTGGAGAATTAGAGAGGTGATTTTCTTTCTCGCTGTCACGGTAGATTTTAAAAAACGGCAGGTACGGCCGCACAAGTGCAAGTTGTCCCTTGAAGGCCGCCCGACTCTTCAGCATATTTTACATTAGTAAAGATGATTCGTTTCAACATTCCGCAAATTGAATGTCACCCTCTTTGAATTTCTTCCGCGCCTCGTTTTTTGTCGCCGCCATTGCGTTTTCTTTATCATGGTTCACCTCGATTTGTCATGCTCAGGAGCAGCACGGAAAAGAAGCGCGCAGGCCTCGCCCTCCGCGGGATACGACACAGCGGGTTTTGACCCCGCAGGATTCCGCGCGCCTCGCGGCTTCTAAGATAGACACGACCAAACCCGTGCTCGGAAGACTTGTTAGTCCTGTCTTTGACGCGGGAATGATCACAGATGAGCCCTCCTTTTCTATAACGGATTCCGAAATAACATGGAACGATTATACCTTTTCAGGAGAAGTTCTTAACAAGATTCCCGGAACGTATCTCGCGAATATGTACGGGGCGGGTGACCCGTCGCAGCTTTATTTCGATGGTATGGGAAGTCAGTATTCAAGATACTTGCTGGATGGAGTCGAGCTGAATGAACCGACAACTGCTTCAATGAACCTGTACCATGTTCCAATGGAATTTGTCGACAATGTCGAATACCTCGATGCGCTTCGTGCACCGATATATCAGTTCAACGCAAATGGGAGTTTGGTGAATTTTCAAACTCAATCTTACAGCGAAGCGAAACCTTATTCAAAAGTCAGGCATCTCGAGGCTCCGTATAATTATCTGATCACCGACGGGGTGTTCTCGCAAAATATCGGATTCAACTCCAACATTGATGCCGGCTTCGAGCGGCAGACGACAGATGGAAGATTTCAAAATACCGTTTATGACGGCGTCAACATTCGCGTGAAGTATCGTTACAGTATAGACTCTACCCACCAGCTGGCTGCGACTGAATTGTATTACCGCACCAAAGGAGGTGCGAATGGCGGTTCACTTCCGTACAGCGTGGACGCGAGCATCTTTGATCAGAATTTCAATTCCGTTCGAAGCTCAACAGCTGACTTAACTTATCTGCAGCATCATCTCCAGGTTGCGTACTCTGAGTCGGATCCGAAGGATTCTACTCAATTCTACACCCTGTCGGCGTATTACGATTACTATAATTTTGAATTCGGCGAGTTGGCGAATGAGAGGATCGACAGCTCATTTTACCTCACCAACATAAGCCGCCGAGCCGGCGCAAATCTGAGAGGAAGCCGGTCGTTTCTGGGCGGTCACTTCAACTTCGGTCTCGAAGCTGTCAGGGAAGAGAATCCGTACAATTCCCGCGCGAGCATTCCATCGGCAAATCGGGTTTCTGCATACGGCGATGAGGAGATATATCTTTTCGATTTTGTAAAGGTCGGCGTTTTTGGCAGGGGAGACATAGTGGTCGACAAATTTTATCCGGATTTCGGCGCGTCGTTCGGTCTCGGGAACGATATATTCAATATTGAAGCCGGCGGAAACGTCTCCGACCATGTTCCATCGATGTCGGACAAATATTTCGTCACAAGATATTTCGTCGGAAATTCGGATCTGAATGCCGAGACAGATAAAACTTTCCAGTTGAAGGCGGGTGTAAAACTCGGGGAATCTTTTGATCTTGCAGTAAAACCGTACATGAAACTGATTGATGACCCGATTTATTTTCAGACAAAATACGTGGGGCAGTCGGAATATCCGCAAATCTCGGTACTGAATCTGAATAACAGAAAAATATACGGACTCGATGCAAGCGTAAAGGTTGGCCTGTGGAAATTTACGGCGGACGGAATGTTGAATTACGTGGATGAAAAAATAAACAGCAATGAAGTCTACATATTGCCCAAGATATTTGCCTCGGGGGAATTATACTTCCATGATGTATTCTTCACGGGCCATTTAGATTTGAAGGTGGGAGTTCGCGGTCAGTTTGAAACGACCTTTAACGGGGAAGAGTTTTACCCGGAGGCAATGATTTTCTATCCCGGCACATTGAACAGTTTCGGGCCTTCCGGCAGTTCAGATTTCTTTGTGCAGGGGAGGGTTCGGGACGCCGTTATCTATTTCACGATATTCAACATAACCGGCCAGCTGTACGTTCTCGCTCCGGTTTATGCTGCGTTGAACACGAGTTTCGCTTTAGGAGTCAATTGGGAATTTCTCAATTGACAAGCCGGGAAAATTTAATCTAGCTTCGCGATCTCGTCACTTCCGGTCAATTGCATTTCTGACATGCGAAGCCAGGTTGCTCATTGAATACGGTTTGGAAACTATATTATTCACTCCCATCGAGATGAGATCCTCGACCTTTTCTCCTATGCTGAGTCCGGTCGCGAGAAGCACAGGCAGCTCCGGTTTCATATTTTTCAATACAGGATATACTTCGGCACCGGTCATTTCCGGCATAAGCATATCGAGGATCACAAGATCTATTTCCGAGCAGTGCTCTTCAAATGCGGCAATTCCTGCAGTCGCTCCTTCTGCAGTTAAAATTTTGTAGCCGAGTCCCTCAAGAATTTCACGAGTTAAATCCAGCAACGTCACTTCGTCATCTATGATCAGAATGGTTTCCGATCCGCGGGCCATTTCAGTCGGTGATGGTACAGCCTCGTCGATGGGCATTTTATCAGTAGCGGGGAAATAAATCCGAACAGTTGTACCACGGTCGGGCTCGCTGTAAACCTTTATCAGGCCTTTGTGATTCTTTACGATCCCGTAGACGATCGACAGCCCGAGCCCAGTCCCTTTTCCGAGAGGCTTGGTGGTGAAAAACGGCTCGAAGATTTTTCTTTTGATTTCTTGAGTCATACCGACTCCAGTGTCGGAGACGCTCATGCAGGCATACCGGCCGGGTTGAGCTTCGGGGAATTGCTTGAGCACCTGCGGAGTAAACTGGATATTTGATGTTTCAAGCCTTAACGTCCCTCCGTGCGGCATTGCGTCGCGCGAGTTGATGCTGAGGTTTATGATTATGCTTTCGAGCTGGCTAGGATCCGCTTCGATCGTATAAAGTGTTGGATCGAGCGCGGATTCGATCTTAATATTTTTGCCGATACTTCGAGTAAGAATCTTTATGCCGTCATTTACTATGTCATTAAGTCTCACCGGTTTGACGTCGCTCTCGTGCTGCCGAGAAAAAGTCAGAAGTTGAGAGGTGAGTTCTGCCGCTCTTTTTGCCGATGAGTCGAGAACGTCCAGATATCTTTTCAAGTTTTGATCGGAGTCGGCATATTTTTTTCTCATGATTTCTACGGCGCCATAAATTGAGCCGAGTAGGTTATTGAAATCATGAGCGACACCGCTGGCGAGCTGGCCGATGCTTTCCATCTTCTGCGATTGGATTAGCTGCTCTTCCAATTTCCTTGTCTCGGTTACGTCGACGAGTGCTGCCTGAATGGCAGGCTTCCCCATGTAAGTTATCCCCGCCGCCCATCCCTCCAGGGTCTTGATGCTTCCCGATTGTGTCACTACCCGGATTGTGAATTTCACATCTCTATTCGGGGATAATGCGGCCTCTGAGAATTTTTCAAAAAGCTGGACATAATCATTCGGATGGATGAAACTGTCCAGAGACATGCCAAGCAATGAATCCAACTCCGTCTCGAATAAGTTGCTGAGAGTCGGATTTGCATAGATGATGGCATCGTTTTGTATAACCATGACTCCAAGCAGTGAATGCTCAACGAGGCTCCTGTATTTCTCTTCAGATTCATGCAGGGCGGTTTTCACCGATTGCTCGACCGTCACGTCTCTCCCGATCGCAAGAATGCCGGCCACTTTATTCGCGACATGGAGCGAGGTCATGCTGAAATCGACGATCCGTTCCTCGTTGAACTTTGTGAGGAGTTTAATCATGCATCGGGAATGCTGCTTGCGTGATTCGAGCTGCTTGAGAATCTCCTGCACGATATCTGACTCGCCGGGGGCCGCCAGCATCGAAAAAGATTTTCCCCAGATTTCGTCCGCGACATATTGCGTCAGGTCGAAAAATCTTTTGTTCGCAAATACGAATTCGCATCTGTCGTTCAGCAGGATGACCATGTCGTTTGCCTGCTCCACGAGGTTGCGGTAGCGGTTTTCCGATGCGCGCAGTTGCTCCTGGAGCCGTCTCTTTTCGGTGATGTCTCTCTGAATTCCCCACATACGGACTAGGTGTGAATCCTGTACTTCCCCGAAGTATGAATTCTCGAAATAGTGAATGTTGCCGTGGTGATCTTTTTCTATCGTTTCAACGTTAGTGATTGAAAAGTTTTGTTCGGCGAATTTTACCTTGGACGCTATGTACACGTCCATGTCGGCTATGAATTCATTCGAATGTTTCCCTACAAGGTCTTCGGGATTTTCAAAACCGTACATCTGTGCCACAGCATGGTTACATTCCACAATTATGGCTCTTTCAGCTATTTGTTTTGCAATTTCATTTTTCCCCTGAGCCACACTTATGGGTTTTGTGAATTCTATCCTCCAAATTCCTTCCGAGCTGTTCTTGATGAAGGTTTCGTATCGTTGTGTTTGCAGCTCCAGCTCCTCAGTCGGCATTTCTGAATCTAGGAATGCCTCGCGCTTTTCCTGATGCGATTTGCGCTTTGAGCCGCCCGCCTGCGGAGATGATGGTTGACGCTTCATCAATATGTTAGAATTTGACTCGACATGCATTCGTCCAATTTTTCTAAACACCCATTGTCAGGGCACTAATAGACCGGGACCTCTGATATGAATTTATTGCAGGCTTACATAAAATTCAAATAACAAGTCAAATTCGGCCGCTTCAGAGGCATCAAGCGGATGCTCTAAGGATTTACCATTCCGAAAGGCAGAAGTTTCCCCAGCAGAATTCCCGAAGCAAACAAGAGTCCGAATTGAGAATGTAAGGCTGATGACGCTTTCATCGCCGGCATCATCTCTGCGGGTGTGTGTTTCCTGCGAAAGATCCTAATTGATTTGACCGCGGTCGGTATGCTTGCCAACGAGACGAGGACTGACGGAGATGCAAGTTTGAGAAGTACGAATAAAATGACAAGCGCGAAACTCGCGGTAAACATGATGCCCAGAACGGTTGTCGCTTTCGAGTGTCCTAATAATATAGCCAGTGTCCGTCGGCCCTTTTTCATGTCGCCGTCCGCGTCCCGAATGTTATTCGCCAAAAGAATCGCTGCGACTAGGATCGAGATAGGTAAAGACAAAATTACGGAATCTGACGTCACTGAACCCGTCTGAACATAGAAAGCGATCACTACTATCATCGGCCCCATGAGAATACCTGCAGTCAGCTCTCCTAAAGGTGTGTAAGCGATTGGTGATCTACCCCCGGAATAAAGATATCCAGCCAGCATGCTCACTGAGCCGGCAACTGCGATCCACCAATTCGTTCTTGCGCAAATATATGTTCCAAGCAAAACTGCTATTGCAAAGAAAAGCTCTGCCATATTCAATACAATTCTCCCGGAAATCTCATTTCGGACTATTACTCCACCAATTCCAACTGAGTTCATCGTGTCCAAACCTCGTTTGAAATCGAAGTATTCGTTGAACATGTTGACCGCAGATTGAATCAGCAACGAAGCAAACAGCATAGCTAAAAATAAAAACAGATCCGACTTTCCTTTTTCAAATGACATTGCAGTTCCAATCAGAACCGGCATTATTGATGCCGTGAGAGTGTGCGGCCTCGCGAGCCTCCACCATTTTTTTCCTGCAGCGGATTTGTTGTCGAACATGCCGGTTATTTAGACATTTTGCACAGAGGAACTAAGAGTCCATCAGAACAGCGGTCTATATCTGAACTTAGCTCCAATTTTTTCCTCGACGAATTTCTTCGTCGCTTCGGTGTCAATTCCATTTACGCCGACGATTGTCATCGAAACCTCTGAAATGTAATTCTTAGCTTCTCTTGTGAACTCGACCATCGCATCCCACTGTTTCCCATTTTCGGTCCCCATCAACTTTTGATATTCGACCGGATCGGTCGAGTTGAGGCTGACCGAAACTGCGTCGATAAGACCATGCAATTCCGGCAAGATGTTTCTATGGTTGATTATATTCCCGTGTCCATCGGTGTCGAGCCGCGCTCTCCCCCCGTTCTCTTTTACATAGCGCGCAACCTGTTTTACAACTTCCAATTTGATCGTCGGCTCGCCGTAGCCGCAGAAAACGATCTCTCTGAATCTCTTCGGGTCGCCAATTTCTTTTATCAGATCTTCAGGAGCAGGCTCTTTCTCGATGTGAAGATTATGTCCCTTCACCATGGCTTCACCTTTGCGGTCGCAGAATATGCAGTCGGAATCGCACCGCAATGTCAGATTCAAATAAAGTGAATCTTTTATTTGGTATGCAATCTTGGGTTCTGGCCTCTTTCCAACTCCGAATAATTTATATGCGTTATAGGAGGTTATGCGACGAATGTCTTCGTCATTGAGATTTTGTAACTCTGCGATTTTTCGCGCGATGATTGAAACATAAGCGGGTTCGTTTGTTTTGCCGCGATGGGGGACTGGTGCCAGATAGGGTGCGTCGGTCTCGATGAGAAAATGTTCCGGCTGGATTGTCGTCACGACTTTTTTTAATTCTGAGCCGGAATCATTGTGAGAGAATGTTACCATTCCACTTATGCCGAGGTAGAAGCCGAGATCGATTGCGCGGCGCGCCATGTTGTAAGTCGAATTGAAGCTGTGAAGCACACCGCGGGGCTGCGGATTTATTTGGTAGTCGAACCGCTTCGGTAAAGCCCAGCTGTCGTCCGAATTGCTCTCGAGAATGCTCATCAAGTCGAAATCCGACTCGCGATTGTGAATCGAAACCGGAAGCCTGACTGATTTGGCGATTTCGAGCTGCGCCTCGAGGGTTTTCTTCTGAACCTCCGGCGGAGAAAAATTGTAGTGATAGTCGAGTCCAATCTCTCCGATGGCGACGACTTTTTTATGCGAGGAGAGTTCCGCGATTTTTTTCAATGACTGTTCGTCTGTTTTCGATGCATCATGGGGATGAATGCCCACTGCGGCGAAAACCATCTCAAATCTTTCTGCAAGTGCAACTGCATTTTCAGATGATGGTACATCCCAGCCGGGAACCACCACGCACCCAACGCCCGAGGCGCTTGCCCTCTCTAAGATTTCTTCTACGTTCTTAAACTTCTCATGATTTAAATGAGAATGTGTATCGACAAGGTAACTCATACCGGAGAATTTTTATTTTTTTGTGTTCTAAAACTTCAACTTATAAGACAATTTCGCTAATGTGAAGGTCAAATGCAGGGTATTAGTGAGTCCGAAATCTGATTTTAGGCTCAAGAGCAGATACGCGAAAACCAATGGCTGGAAATACACGCCTTTGGCGGTCGCCGCCAAAGAAGTACGACGACACGGATGGGTTTGATGGCTCTTTATGGCATTTTGTCTCAACGAGGTGTGGACTGTCCACGGCAATGGCGCCTAATTCGTCCCGATTTCAGGGCATTTGTGGGCACGGCGTTTGACGCAATTAGGTCGTGAATTCTTCAAATGGAATGAGGTTGACCTGTCTTCAAGACCATTCCTTTGGAAGACAGACTGACAAAAGGTCTTCTGCGCACTATGCAAATCAAACAAACTCATGCTTCAGCAGGAACTCGATTTCCCGGAGATTCAATTCCCGAAAAAGAGGAAGTAAATGATTGAGATCAGAATGCATGGCAGAGGAGGTCAGGGTGCGGTCATCGCGGCCAAGATTCTTGCCTCCGCAATATTCAAAGAAGGAAAATACGCGCAGTCTTTTCCCTCGTTCGGCGTCGAGAGAAGGGGGGCTCCGGTGCTCGCGTTTACAAGAATCGATAACAAACCGATCAGGTTGAGATCTGCAATATACGAACCTGACCATCTCATCGTGCTCGATGCAACATTGATCAAATCGACGAACGTTTTTTCCGGATTAAAAAGGGGCGGAACAATTCTCGTTAATACCCCGAGTCCGAAAAGTTTGTTCAATTTTCCGGAAGAATATTCAGTTGCGGTTGTCGATGCGGCGGGGATTGCGGTTAAACATAATATTGGAACGAAGGCGATGCCGATAGTAAACACATCGATACTCGGAGCATTCGCAAAGTTTACGGGAATCGTAACGATAGAAGCGGTCGTGGAAGCAATTCGAGAGGAAGTTCCGATCCTGCGCGAGAAGAACGCTGAAGCCGCAAGAGAAGCTTATGACTCCATAGAAACAGGCGTCTACGGGAACCAGAATGTTTCAGTGGAAGCGACCGGGAAGGTTCATTAACATGGCACAATATGAATTCACTAAAGTGGAAACAATGCCGCCGCTGGCATTCTCCCTCGAATCGACGCGTAAAATTCCTACGGGAAGCTGGAGGGCTGTCAGGCCGATTTACAAAAACAAAACGTCGCCGTGTGAAACTGGCTGTCCTGCAGGTGAAAAAATATCGAACTACTTTGATCTCGTCCGGCAAAAGAAATATGACGAGGCGTGGCAAGTAATTCTGGAGGATAATCCGCTTCCCGGAGCAACAGGCCGGGTATGCTACCATCCGTGCGAAGCGAAGTGCAACAGAGCATCCTACGATGAACCAGCAGCGATTCACAGCATAGAGCGGTTCATAGCGGACAAAAATATACACAAGAAGCATCATCCAGCAGAATATGTTTCGCCTAAAAGTGAAAAGGTCGCAGTAATCGGTTCCGGCCCCGCCGGTCTTTCGTGCGCGTACCATCTTGCACGAAAAGGATACCGCGTAATCATCTACGAGGCGGAGCATGAACCCGGCGGAATGCTCAGGTATGGGATACCGCATTATCGTCTGCCGAAAAATATTTTAAAAAAAGAAATCGGCGACATCGTTAATTTTGGAGTTGAAATACGTACCGATTCACGGATAGGCACCAATGTACCATGGAGTGAGCTTGAAAGATTTGATGCCGTCTTTGCTGCCGTCGGATCGATGACAAGCAGGAAAATCGGAGTCGGAGGAGAAAATTTGAAGGGCGTCCTGAGCGGATTGGAATTCCTACACGGACTCAATGTCGGGTCGATTCCAAAAATCGGCCGGAGGGTCTTTGTGATCGGCGGCGGGAATACTGCTATCGATACAGCGCGGAGTGTCCTGCGTCTTGGCAGGAAGGCCACGATACTCTATCGGCGAACTCGTAATGAGATGCCTGCTGTCCCGGAGGAAATTGATGAAGCAGCAAAGGAAGGTGTGAAGTTTGAGTTTCTTGTGGCACCGCTTAAGATCATCGGCGATCATGGAAAAGTGTCGAAGATAGAACTTATCCGAATGGAGCTTGGTGATCGCGATGAGTCCGGACGGAGAAAACCTGTTCCTGTAAAGGGCTCGAAGTTTGCCGTCGTTGCGGATACGGTGATCACGGCAACCGGAGAAGAACCCGATCTATCATTTCTTCCTTATTCGTTCTTAAAAAAAGGCGTTAGAATATTTGTCGATGACGATCACTCGACCGGCGTACCGGGAATCTTTGCAGGTGGAGACGCGGCGACAAATCCGAACGGAACTGTCGTGGATGCAATCCGGGCAGGTAAAGAAGCTGCCACATCCATAGATGAGTTTCTCGGCTGGAAATCGAAAACGAATGGCTTGAGCCGGGAGATAGTAAAATTCGAAGACTTAAATACATTTTATTTCCCGCACCAGGAGCGGGTCAAGGTTCAGAGAATCACTATTGAGAAAAGCAAAGCATCATTTGCCGAGGTAAACAAGACTTTGAACGACAGAAAAGCACTTGATGAAGCCGACCGATGTTTCAATTGCGGCACTTGTATGCATTGCGATGTGTGTATGACGTTCTGTCCGGATGTTGCAATTCACAAAGACGAATCCGGAGAATATTTTATCGACTACGATCACTGCAAAGGATGCGGGATTTGTGTAAATGAATGTCCGCGAGAGGCCATGGAGTTAGTTCCCGAGAGCACACCCGCTGCAAATTCCGATTACATCCAGGACAGCGTTAGCGCGCGATCTTCAATCGAGGAAGTCGAGCAATGAGCAGCGAGAATAAAAACTATTTCGTTCACGACTCAACTGACAAGGTACTGGTCATCGAGGGGACACATGCTGCTTCCCACGCAGTTAAATTAGCGCAGGTTCAAGTCATAGCCGCCTATCCAATCACACCGCAAACCGGAGTCGTGGAGGAGTTGTCGGAATTTGTGAGCAGGCATGAGCTGGATGCAAAGTTTATCAAAGTTGAGTCCGAGCATTCCGCGATGGCGTGTTGCATCGGGGCTTCTATAAGCGGCGCGAGGGCCTTCACCGCGACATCGTCACAAGGTCTTGCACTGATGCATGAGCTGCTTCATTGGGCTTCCGGCAGCAGACTGCCGATTATTATGGTGAACGTCAATCGTGCCATGGCACCACCATGGTCAATATATGTCGACCACAACGACAGTCTCTCACAGCGCGATACCGGGTGGCTTCAGTTTTATGCCGAGAGCAACCAGGAAGTCCTTGATACGGTTCTGCACGCCTATAAAATTGCCGAGATCGTGCTGCTTCCGGTTATGATAAATCTTGATGCGTTTGTATTGAGTCATACGTCGGAGCCGGTGGCAATTCCGAAACAGGAGTTTGTCGATGAATTTCTTCCGAAGCGAAATGCGGAGTTTAAAATTAATCCAGCAGATCCCCATGCTTACGGAGCATTGATGGGCCCGGACGCCTACATGGAGATGCGATACAAATTATTCCAGTCTATGGAGGATTCACGCGAAGTTATTCGGAAAGTCGACGCTGAATATGCTGAGAAATTCGGGCGCTCGTACGGTGGATTAGTCGAGGAGTATTGCACCGAAGGTGCTGAGGTGGTGCTTCTGACCTCCGCTACCGCGGTGAGCACCGCAAGAATTGCAGTCGACGAAATGCGCGGTCTCGGATTCCCGGTTGGGTTGGTGAAACTCCGAACGTTCAGACCGTTTCCGGTCGACGAAGTTAGATCGGTCGCCGGACGTGTCGGCAAAATAGGAGTTTTGGATAGGGACATTTCGTTTGGTGCAACCGGAATGATTTATCAGGAAGCAAAAGCTGTCCTTTACAATGCAATGACCAGGCCGAAAGTATTCGGCTTCATAGCGGGCCTCGGCGGGCGCGACATCACTGTCGAGACTATCAAGGAAATTTTTTCATATGTCCTGAACCATGATGCACCCGGGAATGAAACAATTTGGGTCGACTTGAAATCCGACGATGTGGAAAGCGGGGATCGGATTCCTGAAACCGGAAACGGGAGAGAATAGAGGAGATCGTGGCACAGATAAAATTCGAGCTGCCGGTAGAAGAAATACTTTCGCCTGGTCACTTTGCGTGTCCGGGATGCAGCGGTGCTCTGACCATGAGGTATCTATTGAAAGCTCTTGGAAGAAAGACAATCCTGGTCATTCCGGCTTGCTGCTGGTCTGTGATCGACGGCCCCGTTCCATATTCAGCCGCAGGCGTATCCGTTTTTCATACTGCATTCGAAACCGCCGCTTCAGTTTCGAGCGGGATAAAAGCGGGGCTTGAAGTTCAGGGAGATCATGAGACGACGGTCGTGGCTTTTGCGGGAGATGGAGGCACTTTCGACATAGGTCTTCAGGCACTTTCCGGCGCAGCGGAGCGCAACGATGATTTCATTTATGTTTGTTACGACAACGAAGCCTACATGAACACCGGTATCCAACGAAGTTCTGCGACGCCGTTGGGAGCGTGGACGACTACTACGCCGAAAGAGTCACCGAAATCCGAGGGCAAGAAGAATATTATCGAAATTCTTGCCGCGCATCGCATACCTTACATTGCAACCGCAAGCGCGGCATATCCCGATGACATGATATCGAAGTTCAGAAAGGCCAAAGAGCTTCGTGGCACAAGATTCGTTCATGTGTTTTCGCCGTGCCCGCCGGGATGGAAGTTCGAGCCGGAGGATTCGATAAGGATTTCGCGGCTCGCGATCGAAAGCAGAGTATTTCCTTTGCTGGAAATCTTCGACGGGGTGGACTTTCGTTTATCGCACGAACCTTCTGGAATTCCCGTTCGCGATTACCTGAAAGTTCAGGGGAGATTCAAACATTTGAAAGAAAAGGAAGTTGAGATGATCCAGAAGAATGTTGACGAGGAATGGGAAACGCTGGCGTTAAAAGTTAGAAACAGCAAGTCAAGATTTAGAACCCAAAACTAAGAATCTGACATCTCAGTTGTTTCTTGCCCCTTCCTTGACCCATGTTTTCAATCCCTGGATTTGATTCAGTGTCAAGACGGACAAAAATGGGGTGTCATCATGGATGTATTTGCCCTCTATCCATTGAACGAAAACGCTGTGCGTGGTATCCCCATTAGTTAAAATTAATCCGGATACGGAAGTCGTTGCGCTTATGTAGTTTGTCAGGTTCAAACCACCCTCCGCAGGCCCATTTATTCCGTCATTATGACAGCTTATGCATCCCACGTTAAAAAGTGGTTGGACATGCACACTGTAGCTGACATTCGATGCCGGGAAAACGATATCGCCGATCGGGGTGTTCACGGTGTTTTTGCAGGATGAGAGCGCGATCGCAAAAGCTGCGGTGAGAAAAGCTATCGAGATTGATTTCATGGATCTAATTTAGCAATACTCCATGTCGAATCAATGGTAGGATCCAGTACCCATTTTTTCTCTCCTTTCAATTATTCGGACTTCAATTTAAATTAGACATGTGAAGGTTTTAGTTTTCTTCATCGCTCTGACTTTTTATCTCGCCGTTTCAAATGCCGAATCGAAACCGTCCGAGCCTGTCCCGATTGTTTACGTGCTGCCGAGAAAACGGCTGAGATTTCCCCGACGCCGTTGTTCAAACCTGGTGAACATCGGTATCATCGTCTAATTCAAGTTTGACATTAGAGTTCCTCTTCCGAAGAATTCAACGTTGAGAATTGGAGAAATGATAATTATCAATCAGAGTTTCCTGTTAACTGCATCACAACTTTCGGGAAACTTTGCCGATTGATGTGCTTGTTGAAAACCGAAAAGGAGAATCATGAAAAAAAGCATTATCAAAAATCTAATTATTCTGTCGGCTGTTCTTTTCGCGGCATGTTCGAAGTCGTCAAGCTCAAACCCAATGAGCTCTTCCGATACAACCAATGTGAGTTTTGCGAGTCAGGTACAGCCGATCTTCACCTCAAATTGCACCAACTCGAGTTGTCACGGGGGAACCACACCACAAAGGGGACAGAATCTCTCAGCCGGCCAGGCATACAACAATATCGTGAACGTCGCGAGTCAGGAAGTCCCATCATATGATAGAATCAGGCCGTACAGGTCGGACAGCAGTTATCTTTACCTGAAGATAACCGGTGCGTCGGGAATTACTGGAGCGCGAATGCCATATGGTGGATCACCACTTCAAACTTCCGACATTGCCACAATAAAGGCATGGATAGACCAGGGAGCAAAGAACAACTGATGGATTTGGA
Source organism: Candidatus Acidiferrales bacterium (assembly GCA_035515795.1). NCBI lineage: Bacteria > Pseudomonadati > Acidobacteriota > Terriglobia > Candidatus Acidiferrales > Candidatus Acidiferrales bacterium. The sequence continues at coordinate 91,356 of DATJAY010000025.1, forward strand.
ATCGGGGACTCGAGAATACAAAACCGGGGGCAAAGCGTAGGTCTGAATCGTGGTTTCTAGATGTTTGTTTTTTACGTTTTGCCTCCCGTTTCCCGCGTCATGTTCGAAACATTCAGACTACAACGTGGTCGGTCCGCCACCACCCGACGCGTCTGGCGTAAGCTTTTCAGGGCAAATCCAGTGGATATTTACTGCGAACTGTGCCTTGCCGGCTTGTCATGCAGGTTCTCAGCCGCAAGACGGGATGTCGCTGGAAATTGCCAAAGCCTACTCGAACATTGTGAATCAACCCAACATAGAGGTCGGCAATTACCTTATAGTAAAGCCATTTTATTCCGACAGCAGTTATCTTTATTTCAAGATAACAGGGAATTCGATAGCAGGCCCGCGAATGCCATATCAGAAACCGCCGCTTCCCGATACGCTCATACAAACAATAAAACTCTGGATAGATCAGGGAGCAAAAAATAATTGACAGTGCTGTCAGCTTTCAGAGTTATCAGCAATAAGATAAAAGCTCCTTATAGCGCTTGTTCTACTTCCACTTTTTTATTAGATTATATTAAGGCGATGGAGTTCGCCGAGTAACCATCGTGAATTCCCCTTGTGGGAACACAATTTAGCGATTGATGACTCCTACTTAATTAAGAAGTAGGAGTTTTTTATTTTATGACAATGGTAGCGAGCGTAGGAGTTAACGATTGCAGGAAAGATGCGAAGATCGCATTTCTAATGCTTGTGAAAGAGCTCCATCGACAACTGTCACTTGCATTCCCCGATCTATTGCCTCGCGTGGAAATCATAGAGGCGAAAATCTCCGATGAACAATTCAATCTTGTTGTGGTGGGCCAATTCAAGCGAGGGAAATCGACTCTTATAAATGCATTGCTGGGGAAAAATATACTCCCGGCTGCGGTCGTGCCGCTCACTTCGATCATAACGATCTTGCATTACGGGACAGAAGAAAAAATAACAGTCAGCTTCACTGATGCACATACGGAAGTCGTTGAGCGAGAGAGGCTTCCTCAGTACGTCACAGAGAAATTGAATCCCGAAAACTCAAAAAATGTTGAACAGGTCGATATCGAATTCCCGGGTAAATTTCTTGAGGGCGGTGTTTATCTTGTGGATACTCCCGGAGTCGGGTCAATTTATGCTCATAACACCGATACTGCAAATCATTTCCTCCCGGAATCTGACGCGACCATTTTTCTCATGACCGCCGACCAGCCTTTGAGTATCGGCGAAGTGGAATTCCTGCGGAACGTTCGCGAGCACGTTACAAAAATATTTTTTGTTCTGAATAAGGTTGATTTACTTTCTGAAGCTGAGCGCAATGAAGCGGCGGCGTTCATTAAAGATTCGCTGTCAAAGGAGATGTCCGTCCCTCAGGACAGCATAAAGCTTTTTCTTGTCAGCTCGAAATTCGCCCTTCTTGCGCGAGAGAGCGCAGACAAGGAATTAGAGAAAAAGAGCAATTTCGAATTTCTCGAAAGTGCATTGACGAATTTCCTGTCTAAAGAGAAAGAAGATGTTATGCTGGACGTTGCCTCAAGGCGTGCTCAGAGAATTGTAGTGGAAGCTTCAGCTCTTGCGCGGCTTCGATTGAAAGGTTATTCGCAATCTATAGGGAGCCTGCAAAAAAAGATCGAAGAGTTCAGGAAATTTAAGAAAGAGATTCAAAAGAGACAGCAGGACGTTTCCCGCGTGATCTATACAGCTTATAACATCACAACGATGATAGAAGAAGACGCTTTGATCTTTAAAGGGAAGACCCAGCCTGAGGTCGAAAGGCGTTTCGAAGAGATCGCGGCAAAGAACAAACATCTGCGCCCCACGAAGCTCATTGATGCGCTTGACAAAGCAATCATCCAGCTTGTTACGAAATTTGTCGACAAATGGCGCTATGAGGAAGAGGCAAAAGTAAAAGATAAGTTCAACGCAGGCGTTGATGAATTCTTCAGCAGAATGAACGAGCTTATAAACGATGTGTACCAGCATGCAGCTGAGCTATTCGACGTTGAATTCCAGAGAGTGGAAAGCTATCCGCTTTTCAGCGATGAGACCGAATTTTACTATTTCATCTTAGAAGACATAAAGCCGTCCCTCGAAGAACTTTCTGATGCGATCGTAAGAAGACTTCCGAGAGCGATCGCTAAGGGCCTGATTCTTAGAAAACAAAGAGAAACTCTCAAGATAGAATTCGATAGGCAATGCGGGAGGGTGCGTTATGATTTCATAAAGCGGATCGATAAAAGCATGATGAAGCTTGGAAAAACCTCAGCAGATACAGTGAATGACCACGTGGAAAAAATCGACAAGATAATTGCGGACGCTATGGCGATTCGTGAGAAAACATCTACGGAAGTTTCGGCTAGGATCGCTGAATATGAAGAAACACTTTCCAAGCTTACTTACCTTGGGAGCAAATTTGCGAAGCTTGAGAGTTGAGAAAAGGTGGAAGCAAGAAGTCGGACGTAAGAGCCATCCTTTGGAGAGCAATGAAAAAATGACGGGCAAGAAATAGATGTCTGAACTTAAAATCGAAGATGATCTAACGAGAGCCAAGCGCGGATTAACATGGCTAAGGTTAGAAGAAGCTCTTCATGGTACAGATTGTCCGATTTGTTCGCAAATGGAGAAAACCGAAAAACATTACATAGAAGGAATACTTTACGAATATGTGCTTGATGCTGGAGTTAGGAAGAAGCTTCACAATGGGCACGGGTTCTGTACACATCACGCCAAGTGTGCCCTCGAGGCAGAGAAAAAATTGCGGAGTGATGGGCTTCATCTTGCAACAATGTTTGAATCCGTGGTTGAGGAAAATCTGAAGATACTGAGAAACCAAATTGAGCTGTTGAACAATCTTACCAGCGAGAAAAACAAGAGGAAGAAGAAAAAATCGGTCCATTCTATCAATGTCACCGAATGTCTTATCTGCAATTTCGTTGAAGAGGCGGAACAAATAGCTGTCCACGGATTTCTGTATTTCTCGAGCGACGAGGAGCTTATTGAAACTTATGTCTCGTCGAGGACGATACTTTGCTTCAGGCATACGGAGATGCTGGTGAAAGAGAAAGTCAATACTCGAATCGTTAAGACGACGGTGAAAAAATTAGATAAGATAAAAGAAGACCTGTCTAATTTTATGAAAAAGCATGATTACCAGAGCGCACAAGATTACAGCGAAGATGAGCTTCGAAGTTACATCGACGCTGTAAATTTTTTTCCCGGAGAATACAGAAAATGAGGGATAGCGAAATCGGAAATTGCACCAAGAATCACGGATGCACTGTCTAATTTGTGATAGACGTTATATTGAATGCTTTTTCACTTTGGAAGAAATTCGTTGTCTTTTAGATTTAACACGGTGACGGAATTCGACGTTGATTTTCTCTGAGAGATGATGGCTCCTGCTGCGGATAATTCTTCTGCAACGAGAATTTTTTTGTACATAATCTAGAAGAAATCAAATGGTTAAGAATATGCTTGTTTTTGTCGGCGGCGGAATAGGTGCTGTATTCAGGTATTTCCTTGCGGGCTGGATCTACAGGGCCGTCGGAACAGATTTTCCATATGGTACGCTCGTAGTCAATGTGATCGGATGTTTTGTCATCGGACTTTTTATGACGATGGCGGAAGATAGATTTCTCATAATTCCTTCAATGAGGATCTTTGTCGCTGTCGGGATCATTGGAGGATTTACGACGTTCTCGACATTTAACTTTGAGACGCTGGAGCTTTTGAAGGATGGGGCCTTCACTTTAGGACTGTTGAACATTGGTGCGTCGATAGTTCTTGGACTATTGGCGACATGGATCGGTGCGGTCGTCGGGAGAATAATTTAATGGAGGCTAAAATGAAATTGGAAGGAACGGGAAAGCTTCTTCGCATATTTATCGGTGAAGATGATCATATAGACAAGAAACCGCTTTATCAGGTATTTGTGAAGCGTGCTAGAGAAGTCGGAATGGCCGGCGCAACGGTTTTACGCGGAGTGGAAAGCTTCGGCGCCGGTAGCATAATTCACACGGCGAGACTTCTTGAACTCAGCGAAGACTTGCCATTTGTGATTGAGATTGTAGATACCGAAGAGAAGATCGATGAATTTCTGCCGATTGTCGAGGAGCTTTTTGAAAAAGCAGGATGCGGCGGGATGATCACTTCGGAGAAAGTCAACGTGATTCACTATACTCACGGAAGAAATCCGTAATTATTTTTCAGCGTTAAGTAGTCAATCATCGGTCAGGAAGCAAAAACGAAGTGTTGAATCATGACAGCAGGAAATGAAATAACGAAAGAAGTCTTGTCCAAGGAAAAACATGCCGCACTAAGATTTGTTCTTCTTATTGGTGTGGTGAGTCTTTTTGCCGATTGTGCTTACGAAGGCGCACGCAGCATTACAGGTCCGCTTCTTGCGGTGCTGGGTGCGAGTGCAGCTCTCGTCGGACTTATCAGTGGACTCGGTGAGCTCCTGGGTTATGGCCTGCGCCTCGTTTCCGGCAGGCTGAGCGAGCGTACGGGAAAATTCTGGCCTATCACACTTCTCGGCTATGTTATCCAGATGAGCGCAGTGCCGATGCTGGCTCTAGCTCCGAATTGGCAGATAGCAGGTTTGCTGATCATACTGGAACGCGTCGGCAAGGCGACTCGCAATCCCCCTCGGGATGTCATGCTCTCACATGCCGGCAAGCAGCTTGGCGGATTTGGCTGGGTATTCGGGATACACGAGGCGATGGATCAGTTCGGGGCACTTGTCGGACCTATCGTAGTCGCATTTGTGCTCGCTGCCCGCGGCAGCTATCAACTTGCTTTTGCAGTGCTTCTCGTGCCGTCAGTTTTGACGCTTATGCTTATCTCCACTGCTCGCTTCTTGTATCCGAGACCGTCGGACATGGAAGTGAGTATTCAAAATGTCGAATCGAAAGGACTCCCAAAAATTTTCTGGCTTTATCTTGCCGGCGCGGTATTGGTTGCAGCAGGATTCGCGGATTTCTCTTTGATAGCGTTTCATTTTCAAAAAACTTCCGCAATCCCAAGTACATGGATTCCGATTTTTTATTCAATCGCAATGGCGGTGAGCGGAGGCGGGTCGCTATTGTTCGGAAAACTCTTCGATCGCGCCGGACTTCGGATATTGATTCCGTTGACCGTGATTTCTGCTGCTTCGGCTCCGCTCCTGTTCTTCGGCGGATTCTGGACCGCCCTCATCGGTGCCGCGTTATGGGGACTCGGTATGGGAGTGCATGAGTCCATCATACCTGCTGCGGTCGCAACAATGGTACCGCAGCAGCGAAGACCGTCTGCCTACGGACTTTTCACTGCCGGCTATGGGATCTTCTGGTTCGTGGGCAGCGTAGTGCTCGGAATATTGTACGACATATGGATACCCGCAGTTGTGATTTTCTCCGTTGTGCTTCAGCTGATTGCAGTTCCGATATTTCTGAGCCTTGGGCGAAAAACAGTTCCACATGACGCGGCTTGAGTAATTGAATCTTTCGAAGGTCAGCTTCGAAGTTACGCATCGTTCTCCTTCGCTGCCGGGCGATACAGCGATAGATTGATAAACACACCCACATTATCTAACTTTAGATGTACAACAATTCATAAATGGAGATCAAATGAAAATTAAATCTTTAGACGCATTAGAAATTTTGGATTCAAGGGGAAATCCGACGGTAGAAGTTAATATTATTTTAGAAGACGGTACGCGAGCAAGGGCCATGGTGCCGAGCGGAGCTTCGACAGGTGAGAAAGAAGCGACTGAATTAAGGGACGGCGACAAGAAACGATACGGGGGAAAAGGTGTGAAGAAGGCAGTAGATAACGTTGTCAAGAAGATTGCCCCGGAAGTAACGAAGCATGAATTCGGCTCGCAAAGGGAGATCGACTATTTTCTGATTGACCTCGATGGGACAGAAAACAAATCTGCACTTGGAGCAAATGCAATTCTTGGCGTTTCAATGGCGTTTGTCAGGGCATCAGCTGAAAGCGCAGGGGTGCCGCTGTACCAGTACATCGGTGGAGTCAATGCGAATCTTCTTCCCGTTCCTTGCATGAACGTGATTAACGGCGGGAAACACGCGGACAATACTGTCGACTTCCAGGAATTTATGATCGCGCCGCATAACGCGCCGTCGTTTGCCGAAGCGATTCGGATCGGCGAAGAGGTGTTCCATGCTCTGAAGTCTGTCCTTCATGGAAAAGGACTCAGCACTGGAGTCGGCGATGAGGGCGGATTTGCTCCTGATCTCAAATCTAACGAAGAAGCTGTCGAAGCCATATTGGAAGGAATCACGAAGGCCGGATACAAACCTGGAAAAGATGTCAGCATCTGTCTTGATCCTGCTGCCAGCGAAATGTGGGACAATGGCAAATATCTTTTCTTCAAGAGCACGAAGAAAACCAAGTCAAGTGACGAGATGGTTAAGCAGTGGGAAAGCTGGGTGAAGCAATACCCGTTCGTTTTGATCGAGGACGGGTTAGCTGAGAACGATTGGGAAGGCTGGAAGAATCTCACCGAGATACTTGGATCGAAAATCGAGCTTGTCGGCGACGATTTATTCTGCACAAACAAATCCATACTGGCAAAAGGAATCGGGAAGAAAGTCGCGAATTCAATCCTGATAAAACTGAACCAGATCGGAACCGTTACCGAGACTCTTGAGACGATTGAGCTTGCTTACCGGAATAATTACAATTGTTTCGTTTCTCATCGTAGCGGCGAAACTGTTGATACAATCATCTCGGACCTGACTGTTGCTGTAAATGCGGGACATCTCAAAACCGGTAGCGGCTGCCGAGGAGAAAGAATCGAGAAGTTCAATCAATTAATGCGGATTGAAAAACAACTGGGGAAAGCTGCTCGGTTTGCCGGCAAATCTGCCTTCAAGAACGCGTAAATAATCTTAGGAATTTTATGAAATGCGACTTGCTTTTTAAGTGAGTCGCATTTATTATTTACTCCCTACAACAGGAGCTGGAGGTAGAAGGCTTAAAATAGCCTAATTTCAAACAAAATTGAGGCATTAAAGACTTATGCTAAGTTTCCGAATATAAAAATGTCTTAGTGTAAGGACTCTTTAACTTGATGAAAACCGATCCAGAAGGCTACATGCATCATGGTTGCTTGCAGCGACATACCGTTGGGCATCATGAAAGGTTTTTGTCAATGTTAATGGAAGGGAGAACATAATGAACGCGATCGTGAAATTTTTTAGGAAGCACCTGACACGCGTGACAGTCATTCTTCTGTTTGTGTTCGCGGTGCTGGAAGCTATAGGGTATTTTCAGCTGAACTCCTTGTACTCTCAATTGGCAGGCAGCAGCCTCCTAGCTTTGGGTATTTTCGGCAGTTTGGTGGCGATCGCCATCATAATAATTCATCAGGCGATTTCACTTTATGGTCCCATGAAACTCCTTTCGGGGAAAATAAAAATGATGGCGGAGAAAGATATCACGTCTTTCTCTACTGCTCTCACCGAGATGGCACACGGAAATTTAACGTCTGAAGTCAAGATTGAAGTCGGCACGATCGCCACTTCCGTCAACGGCTATGTCGGTGAGATGGTCAAGGGGTTGAATTCGATAATCACATCCCTCAACGATGCAAGCAGGGAATTCAATTCAGCGACCGATAAGCCGTGTCAGAGGCTGTTCTACGTCGGTGCCGACTCATACCTTGAAGGTCAGGCGTGTGCTGAAGCCATGGGGAATGCTCTAGACGGAAAAGGAAAGGTAGTCATCATCATAGAGAAATTCGGCAACATTGCGCACGAGATGAGAAGAAAAGGGTTTGAAAATACAATCAGAGAAAAATTTCCGGCGATCATCATTCTTGACGTTGTCGAATCCACCCTCCAGAAAGAAATCGTTTATGACAAGACTAAGGAGCTTTTGAGAAAGTATCCTGACCTATCCGGAATCTATATCAGCTTCGGTGGCGCCGCAGCCGCAAGGGCGGTAGCAGAATCTGGAAAGGGTGGTCAGATCAAGGTCATATGTCACGACCTTGCGGACGAAACGATGCGGTACGTCCGGGAAGGGGTCGTCGCCGCGACACTTTCACAGGATGTATTCGCGCAGGGCCATGATCCTGTGATACTCCTTTTCAATCATGTTGCCGCCGGTTGGCATCCCAGTCATTCAAGGCTGCTGACAAACATGGATCTCGTTACTAAAGAAAATTACTCGCAATTCTGGCAGGAGGGAAAGGGTGTAATTGAGACAGAAGTGACGGCTGATAAGAGGCCGAAACCGCTGAAGAAATCAACTCGCGCGATAAAGATCATGGTGCTCGGAAGGGAGGACGATCCTTTTTGGATTGCATTTAGATTGGGAGTCGACGTCGCGAGGAGAGAATTGTGGAGTTATAATGTGACGGTCGATTGGTCGATTCCTAAGATGTCTAAGGATGGCGGGAAGAAATTCGATACCAGCGCTCAGGTTTATGGACCTGCCATAGAGGATTGCATCAAGAATGGATACGACGCAATTAGTGTCGGAGTATTCGACAAAAATCTTGTCCCCTATATCAACAAAGCGGTCGATAACGGCTTAGTGGTTGCGACATTCAACAGTGAGCCGCTAAGTCTACGTGGATTATTCATGACGCTGGCGGTTCGGGCGAAGAGGCTGCTGAGTCTAAGCGGCGAATTGTCACGTACTGCAAAAAGGTCAATTGAAGACGCCAGCAAGAACGCTGATACTATTCATCAGATGGCGAAGGCTTTGAATGACGAAGCGGTCTCGTTGAGCACAGCAAGCACTAACATGCAGCAAATATCCGCTGCCATTGAGACCATAGCAAAAGATTCCCACGATCAAAAAGTCGCGGTGGAAGATGTTGCCGCATCTGCAGTTGAAATTTCCAAGGCGATAGAATCTGCGAATAGAAGCGCGAACACGGTGGTCTCGGCTTCCTCCGAAGCCATAGTGACTGCAAAAGAAGGGGCCGATACGGTCATGCAAAGTCTCAGACAGATGAAAAGGATAGAGGATACCGTCGGCGCCTTTGCTGAAAAAATTGAGAGGATGGCCAAACAATCCGAGGAGATTGAAGGCATAATCGAAACCATAGAGGATATTGCGGAACAGACTAATTTGCTCGCGTTGAACGCCGCTATCGAAGCCGCACGCGCCGGCGAGCACGGAAGGGGCTTCGCGGTTGTTGCCGATGAGGTGAGGAAACTTGCAGAGCGGTCAGCTTCTTCTACAAAACAGACCTCAAGTCTTATAAACAAGGTGCAGGCAGACATCGCGGACGCAAGCGGATCAGTAAAACTAATCGTCGATAAAGTAAAAGAAGGGACTTCGCACGCAATAAAATCCGGTGAAGCTATCAACAAGCTCCTCGGGTCTTCAGAAAATGTCAACAAGCAGATTGACGTGATGGTCGAAGCGAACGGTGTGGTGTCGGAAAATATGTCGGGGTTGCTGAAGTCGATCGAGAAAATCTCCGCAGTCGTCGATCAGAACATGAGCGCTACCGAGGAGCTGAGTACGAGCATCAGGCATACAGTGGAGATGATACATAATGTTGCGAGCATTGGCGAAGAAAATGCGGCAACCATCAACGAAATTTCCGAGCAGACCCGCAAGGCAACCGAAGAGGCACAGGATGTGGGTCAGATCGCAACCGGCCTGGCCAGTATGGCTGACGACATTCAAGCATCGACCGCTCAGTTCAAGATAGAAAATGATGAGCTTGTCAGGAACTGAAAATAGCGGAAGTCTCCTCAGCGATTTTGCCGAATTCTCAGCGGAATAATTTCTGAGGAGAATTTTTCGAAGTAAACATAAGTCGCGGGGTTTAGCGGTTTCTTTGCCCTTCAGGGCGGCCTGAGATTTCTAAATAAAAAACCTTATCCTGTTCCAGACCTCTCTGATAGGTGTCTTTAACCCTCTGCATACAAAAATCCTCAAGTTGTTCTCATACGGAATAGCAAATTTCGATTCGATGTTTCCCTCTTCTTCCACGTTAGAGAATGTCCGCAGGTACTCGTCTTTGCTTCCGCCGATGGCTATCATGATATCTCGGGTCGTATCGCCATACCCCCAATACCAGAAATTATTATGCGGGCAAATCACAGGGGGAAGCCGATATTTCTCTGCAAAGAAATCTATGGAGCCTGCTTCACCATAATTCCAGGTGAACACCTTTGCTCTTTTCTGCTCTTCCGGCGTGAGAGACGTGTAGACTTTTGAAACAGTTGCAGCCATGTTTTCCCATCCGAACATGTCTGCATAAAACTGTGGAAGTTCCTCGAGATGTTTTCCTTCCGGTGACGGCTGCTGTATCCCTATCGTTTGCGAGTACCGAATATAGACGTCAACAGGGAGAATGGGGATTGCATAGGGCACGGTGAAGATTCCGCCGATGAAGAGATAAATTGGTGCCGCAATCCTGATCCATCCCGTCATCGGCATATTGGATAGCTTCTCGACCATGACACCACCGGCAGCGAAGAGGAGCGGCATGGTAGCCGATAAATATTCCGATTTGCTGTGCCCGTTGATTAGTAATATCAAGAATGTCGTGACAAATATCAGCCCAGCCAACCTAAATCGTTTTCCTTCTCTGTGGAATAGAAGAAAATAAAGCCCGGAAAGCCATACCGGCAAAGTCACAGGTCCGTTAATCAAGAGTTGTCCCGATAGAAAATCCCATCTCGTAATTCCTGAGTACTTGCCGAATGTGGCGTTCCTTATGAATTCCAGATGGGCGAAACCGTGTGTGATATTCCAGACGATGAATGGGCTGAATATGAGTAGCGCGATTGCTCCGGAAACGTACGGCCATTTAGTCATAAAATATTTTCTCTGCTCGGTAAACATCATGCTGACAACCAGACCCGCACCCAGCCACAGAAAGTCGATCTTGTTGAGCAATCCGAGACCGACCACGATCCCGAGCCATATCCACGACTTCTCGTTTTTTGTCTTGATGAGCCGTACCACGATGTAAAAGGCCACTGCCCAGAGAAGCCAATCGAAACTATTCATTGAAAAAATGGCGAACATCCCCAAAAATATCGGGGATAGAGTTAGAGAGAGGCATGCTGCGGTTATTGCGACGGTTTTTCCGCTTAATTCACGTGCAATTTCGCCGGCGAAGAAGACAGTAAATCCTGATGCGAGTGCCGGAACGAACCGCAGCGCAAAGACCGAATCGCCGAGGATTAGTCTGCTGATGGCAAGAATGAAAATAGAGAGGGGCGGTTGATCAACATAACCCCAAGCGAGCCGCTTGCTGCATGCGATATAATAAAGCTCATCTCTGAAATACCCGTAACCGGCGAATGCATTCGTGTATAGGTGTAGAAGAAATTCCACGAGTGAAAATCCAACAATCAGATAAAGTAACTTCTTGGAATTTGCGTTGTCGCCCATTTGCTCCATCTTATACTCCTTAATGATCCATGAGAAAGATACTCGATTTAAGGAATTACGGGCAACACCCTTCAGTGTTTCACCGCAGGAAAATCGGAGAACTTTGTAGTACCAGCCGGGAGGATAATTCTAAGTGTGCAAAAGATACTTCATTTTGCCGAGTACATTCCCTGGTAGCTCTTATCGTAGTTGGAACTCTGGTAGAATTCGCACTTCATGCAGCTTGCCAGCTTCATTGCGAACGTTCCCTGAACAACTCCCCCGCAAAATGTTCCGGCAATTCGGGCGCAATGGTTTCCGCTGTCGGGATATGCAGGGCACACACCCAACTCGGCGGTTCTAGCGCCGCCCTTTTCTCTGCCGCATTTTTTAAATTCCCAGCAATTCATTTCTAGTCTCTTTGTTGATGCCTTCAATTCATGTATCGGAATTATTTTTCTTTCCTAAAGTTGCTTTGGATCATGAAATTAATCTGTAATTGATGCCATGGAATATGGCTTGCATTTTCGTGCTGCGGATTTTCAATGTGAAGCGGCATGAGATGACGGGATTGGATTTATAAGAATCGACATGAAGGGCAGAGAGTCAATTTAGATCTTAGTAAACTGCCTCTCCGCCGCATCGTGGATGCAGTTTTATTTTCTATTCGTCTCCGCTCGATTTTTTGTTCGCGGCGTTGTCACTGCTGCTTGAGGTCGAGGGCTTTCTGAGTCTTCGGAGTGAACTTGACTTCTTTCAGCGTGAAGCCGGCATCGGCGACTGCTTTCACCAACTGATCTCTTGTCACTTGCGTGGTCGCTGGAACGTCAAGGCTTGCATATCCGGTATTATAGTTCGCCTTTACATTTTTCGCTCCTTTAAATTTGCAGAGACTGCTCTCCAGGCTCTTCGAGCAACTCGAGCACATCATACCGGAAACGCGAAGGTTTATGTGTTCCGTTTTTGCGGTGGGCTTGTTCTTCGCGAAGGAGTTGCTTTGGAAGACACTAATTGACAGGAATGCCGCGAGAGTAAGCAATCCTGAAATTAATTTTATCGTTTTCATTCGATCCTCCGATTTTTGTTAATTTACAACAAAAACTACCCGGAAGCCCGAGAAGTTCCCCCGATATAAACCTTGCGAAGTCACCGAGACGGTTCGGCGGAGCATGTGGCGAGGTCTTCGCAGGGTCATCCGTTCAATGCACGCCCCCTATTCTTTTCTTCATTATTATCTTAGAGATCGTTGAGGTCTGCGAGTATTTAGGGAGCCTATTGCATGTCCAGGTCGCCGGCCAGCCTTCTGTGATGGGTAGCGACATCTGCCCCGGTTGCGAGTGCGACCATAACATCTAAGTCAGCAACACTAATAGAATTAGGGGGATCAGTGCTGGAGGTGATTTGCTGAGAACGGCAAGCTATGATTTTAACTTGATCTTCCGTCTGTCGAAACCAGCAATTCGCTAACAATATGCGAAAATAATTTGCGAAATCACTTGACATTTAAATTCACTCCCGTTATATTCATGCGTTGTACTGAATGTTAGCGCTAACAATTTGCTGGCGTTTTTGGTGTTAAGTTAGTGCTGGAATCGAACAAGGGAGAGACAATACGTTAGAAATTTTAGCTACAACAATATTTACTATCCTTTTCATGTTAGCGCTAACATAATCGTGAAGTCAATAGGGAGATACGTTTTGAAAGATCGGTTACTTCATGCCTTTCTAAACGCCATCAATTTCTTTGGGATGCTCATGCGACGTCATTATGCCTCTCCAATTCTTTGGATTGTGCTGGTGTCGAAGACCCAGAGCGCAGATCGATCCTGCAAGCCTGATGCTGTTAAATATTTCCAGGACTTTGTTGCAAGCCGTTTCTGCCCTGAGAAATCTACTGGCGAATTCTGCGAGGAGTCATTTCAATGAAACTAGCTATATACGGCGAATGCAGACACGGCTGCAAATTCTCCTTCGAGCCCCGGAAGTCTGCAAAGATAAGATGAATTCTCAATCATAAAGGTGGAGGTGAGAGGTAAAATGTCAATAAGAACATATACTGGTTTTCTTGCCATCTTGGCGATCATGCTTACCGCTCAATTATCGTGGAGTGCCCCCGGCAGGATCAAAGGCAAGGTAACTGATGCTACCACCGGTGAGTCGCTTCCCGGTGTGACCGTCCAACTCGAAGGGACCTCCTTGGGTGCAGCCACGGGACTGGATGGGAGTTATGTCATTCCAAACGTTCCAGCAGGATCTTATACATTGAAGGCATCATATGTCGGTTCCAAGACGCTGGAAACCAACATACAGCTGAACGAAGACGAGCAACTCGAAGAGAACTTAAAGTTAGAATCGGTTGGCGTCACGACGAAAGAAGTTGTCGTGACCGCTCAGGCGAGCGGCCAGAATGCGGCCATCAATCAACAACTGACTTCGAACAATGTCGTGAACGTGGTTTCGGCTGCGCGCATACAGGAACTGCCCGATGCCAACGCGGCGGAATCTGTCGGAAGACTGCCGGGCATCTCATTAGTCAGGAATGGAGGTGAAGCTACACAGGTCGTTATCCGCGGACTTCAGCCGAAATACAACTCGATCACGATTGAAGGAGTACAAATACCGGCAAACGACGCGGGCAGCGTTTCTACTAATAGTACTAACACGGTCATTAGTTCCGATATCACTCCCGGTGGCCGTGCGGTTGATCTGGGTATGATTTCATCGACCAGTCTTGAAGGAATTGAGGTCTATAAAACAGTAACAGCCGATATGGATGCTTCAGCCATTGGCGGCGTCGTGAACTTCGATATCCGGCGTGCAAAATCGAATCCTAACGGCACAGCGTCATTTTCACTTCTCGCACAGGGAGCATACAACGATTTGATGACTTCCTACAGGGATTACAAATTTGTCGCAAGCATTGAAAAGAGATTCTTTAATGATAATCTTGGTGTGTTCGTGCAGGGTATTGCACAAAGGCAGAACTTAACTTCAGATCAGCTCGGAGCATACTACTACAATAATAATTTAGATGTAGCAAAGGATCCGGATACTGTCGCGATGGGGAGCACAACCCTTACCTTCATCCCTTCAATTCAGAAGCGATATGACGGAACGGTAACATTGGACTATAAAATACCCGATGGCGAACTGGCTCTTTTAAATATTGTCAGCCATGGCACGACGACTACAGAACAACATTCAGAGCAATACACGGTGCAAAATGCTCCCAGCAATAAGGACGTCATTACCTTGGGAACATCACTCCAGACGAACAATCTTAATGTCGTCACAGACATCTTAAGCTATAAGCAGACATTCGGAGCATTGGAAATTGAGGCAAAGATATCCAACGCCTATTCCGATAATGCCACGCCGAACGCATGGTATATGGACTTTCAACAACAGTCAGCGGGAACAAGCAGCATTTCAAGCAACCTCACGCCCTCGGAGGTAGCTCATCAAGCGCAGAGTTTGATCGATCCGGGTAAAATGTACTGGACGGATAATAGTGCATGGCACGATTTCAGCAAACAGGATGATAAACAAGCGGCACTGGATATTGAAAATAATTTTGGTCTTTCAGACCTCATTTCTTTAACCTTGAAAGGCGGCGTTGCGTACAAGTATACGACTCGTTATTACGACTACGATTATGCTGCCGGTCTTTTGGATATTAGAGCGGCGGCTCAGAACGGGGCCCGGCAAAATGTTATCCAGCAGCTTCCCTGGTTAGGAGATCCACCTTATAATCTTGATCCAACAGGAACTAATTTTTTTACTATCAACGGGTTTTATGATTCCGGAATGAATTTTGGGAAATTTTTCAATGGCGGATATTCTATGTACTCGGCAATCAATGCAGATATTATCGATAAAATGATGAGTATCATGGAATCCTATAGAGCCGTGCAGGGGGGATCACCGGATCAGCCCGTATTCGATTATGACTCGGTGTCGAGCAAGGCTAATGATTATTCGGGATATGAAGCCCGCAGTGCAGGTTACCTTATGGCTACTCTGGACGTAGGTCC
The DNA here is from genome assembly GCA_035515795.1 of Candidatus Acidiferrales bacterium. Classification (NCBI taxonomy): domain Bacteria; kingdom Pseudomonadati; phylum Acidobacteriota; class Terriglobia; order Candidatus Acidiferrales; species Candidatus Acidiferrales bacterium. The sequence continues at coordinate 106,763 of DATJAY010000025.1, forward strand.
ATGGATAACTATTATTCCCGGCGTTCGATATCAAGCATTGAGAACCTCCTATACCGCCGCACATTTTCTGAATTATGATGATGGGAAAATCAATAAAGGCTATCCATACACGATGGTAACAGACAAGGAATATCATGGATATTGGCTGCCTGATATCAGTATAAAATATAGTCCATCGGACGTGATCAGTTTACGGGCATCATTTACAAATACATTATCGTATCCTGATTTCAACACCTTTGTTCCAAAAGAAGATATTGGTTTAGCAAATAAATTTGTCAACTGGAACAACACAGCAATAAAACCGGAACGAGCACATAATTACGACTTTCAGGTTTCAGTACATGATAATACATTTGGATTATTTGCTGTCAGCCCATTCCTAAAAACAATTGACGATGAGATTTATAATCCGGGAACCATCTACCTCGATACCATCAAGATAAAAGAACTTGGTTTCCCGAGTTACACCAACCTGTTTACTCTCAACACCTATATTAATAACCCATATCAGATTAAAGTATGGGGGATTGAAACAGAATGGCAAACGCATTTCTGGTATTTGCCCAGCCCATTTGACGGTTTAGTGATGAACATCAACTATACACATCTTTACTCTCAAGGACAGTTTCCATACACAATAATTACTCATCCCACTCGTTTTAGTATTGCGTATGTTGACACATCCTTTTTCGATAGACTCTACCAACAACCTAATGATGTTGTGAATCTTTCAGTCGGTTACGACTACAGGAAATTTTCAATTCTTGTTTCTCTGATTTATCAATCAAATGTATTCGACCAAAGCAACTTCTGGTGGACTCTCCGTTCCGACAAAGCAAAATATCTGCGATGGGATCTTTCTGTCAAACAAGGATTACCCTTGAATGGAGTGGACATTTATCTTGATGTCAATAACATTAATAAGGAAGCGGACACCTATCTCGTACGGAAAAATGGATTTCCCACTTCAGAATATAATTATGGGCTAAATGCAGATGCCGGAATTCGATGGGATTTCTATTAAAACTATTCAAACTGCATTAAACCAAAGAATGAGTTAATAGCAGGAAGGAGGACAAATCAAAACAGCTACTATTCAAATGGATATTCCGGTGAGGCACTATGTGTTCATTGCAAATTGACCGGATATCTATTGCAGTTGGTCAGCAATTAACAACGAATAAACCTCAAAGAAAGGATATCTACTATGAAAACGATACTCAAATTGTTCGTTCTCATTACGGTGGCGATGTTATTATTACCACGATCAACGATGTCTGCGACTGTCCCTGATACGGTCCGCGTTTGGGCGAATCCCTCCACGTGGCCTGCAGGCTCACTCAATGACGTTGTTAACAGTGATACCGTTGCCGGCGGGTACGTTAAACCGAATACCGTTTTTCTATTGCAACAAACAGGAACTCTTGATTCAGTCTATTACGTAACGGCTCCCATCTCTGCAAAAGGCAGCGTTACCATTATCGGAAAAATCAATCCAAAGAGCGGTCATCCACCAGTAATTGCCCCGTATATCAACACTGATAATTCTTCCATCGGTGATTACTTTGAACCTCAGGGAAATGATACTCTTACATTAAAGGGATTGTATTTTATAGGTACTCGTCCAGACGGCGCGTCGAATACCGGCCGCTTTGTTAATCCGACAGGGGATCATAACACATTCATTTTTGACCATTGCATTCTTGAAAATATTACCGGACCCCAACACACGCCAAACTTGTTCGATACCTGGGCGCATGCTCATTGCAGTTTCTATATAACCAACTGTGAGTTTCGGAATAATCAAGATGACGCGGTAGGAAATCCCGGATTTGCATGGATCGAAGTCAGTGATTCTGCCGGCGTTCCCTGCGACACGGCGTATTTCCATAATAACACCTTCTTTTTTAACGGTGGTTTAGTACTCGGAGGAGGCGGATTTACGTGCTACAAGCTGGATTTCCAGCATAATACAATCTTTATGTCAACTCAACAAGGTGTTTTCGAGTTGTATCAACTAACAAATGCGGTAATTACAAATAACGTTTTCTACAGTGTAGGTTCAGCAAGTCAACCGACTTCGTGGGGGTGGAATCCAGGCAGTTGGTTTACCGGTGCGATTGTTTTAGATACTCTTTCGGCAACGCTCAAAGGACCTGCATTTAACCTCACAGAGGCCGACCGGCATATTACCATCACGAATAATGCTTATTACTGGCCTACTGAGATTCAAAATGCATGGACAACTCTTAGTCTTTCTACCCAGCAATTAATCGGAGCTCGTCCTGGCATGCTTACAGATAAAACAACATGGCCCCATATCAACGTCTCAGACAACGACAGCACAGATCCGGGGTTTAATGCGACGCTCCTTTCTCAATCAATCACAAATATGCTCACCTTGGTTGATACGGCGTATGGTGGTACTGCCAGCGGGACGGCAGGTGGTTATCGTCCATACGTTTATCCGCTGGCCCTCCCCACTGATACAATCAAATGGACAAATGTTGCGCCAAACTGGGCAGCGACACAGGGTTATCCAGTCCCAGAAAATCTGCGATATTCAAATACGACTTTTCAGACTGCAGGTACTGATGGAAAAGCTTTAGGCGATTTGAATTGGTTCCCAGAACAGTTGATTGGAGTCCACCAGACTTCAAATGTGATACCCTCGGAGTTCAATTTGAGTCAGAACTATCCGAATCCGTTCAACCCCTCCACAAACATCAAAGTCAGTCTGTCGCACGCTGGCGTGATGAGCCTTACTATTTACAACGTGCTCGGACAGGTGGTGCAAGTCGTTGACCAGGGTCGCAAGGTAGCAGGAGAATATACCTACAACGTGAACCTGGATAGGTTTGCGAGCGGTGTCTATTTCTATACGCTTCGGGAAGAGACGAACTCTATTACTAAAAAGATGCTTCTCCTTAAGTAACATGGATGGATCATGCCTGCAGTTTCTCCCCAATTACTCTCGCACTGCAGGCTCCTCCATGTGTGATTAGGGATTTCTTTAAAGATCAGACATTGCACTGAGGGTACTCTCCGGAATAATGCAATATGAGTTCGAGTCGGAGAGCCCCCTCCGTGCTGGATAAGGAAACGTTAATGAAATTTCTCAGGTGTCACTGCAATGCACGGAGACTTGTGCGATCGTTACGCGCACCGTCTTTTCTGCTCTTTCCATCTCATTTCATTTCGACTGGAGCGGCAAATCTAGTGGCTCAGATCATTTTAGTTGTAAGCAAAAACTCGAATAGGGTCTAAAAGGGAGCAGAAAACGCTTCGATAGCCGTGGAGAGTTTAGAACACTGAGGATTTCGTTGAGAAGGGATAGGTTGGACAATGGAAAGTTATTCGATGAATAAGCAATCAGCCGTGAGAAGAGTGACAGCATCGATCGAGGTTTTTTACACATCGGCGAAATCATTTAGTATGCTAGCCGTCTTCTGTTTATTGACGCTTCAGCCTTTGAGGGTCATGGCACAATTTGCAAACGGGGCGGATGTCGGCTGGTTGTCGCAAATGGAAGCTGATAGGTATGTATTTAAAGATGACTCAGGAATTCAAAAGAACTGCCTGGATATTCTGAAAGAAAAAGGAATCAATGCGCTGAGGTTCAGAGTGTGGGTCAATCCGAGCGGCGCATACTGCAGCAAAAAGGACGTAGCATACATGGCGCACCGAGCGGACAGCATGGGTTTTAGTCTGCTGATAGATTTCCACTGCAGCGATACCTGGGCTGACCCGAGCCACCAGGCAAAGCCTGCGGCGTGGGCAAATGATCCTCTGCCGAAGCTGCTCACAGATCTTTATAATCATGTTTACAGCGTATTGGATACACTTAAATCGCTTGGTGTGGTTCCTAAATGGGTGCAGATAGGGAATGAAACCAACAACGGCATGTTATGGCCGACCGGGAAGGCTACAGATTCCATGGCGAATTTTGCCAAGATGATCGACACCGGCTATGCGGCAGCTAAAGCGGTTGACAGCTCGATTCAAGTAATAGTTCATTTGTCGAACGGGCATGACGATGCCATGTACAGGCGGATGTTCGATGGTTTGAAGAGCAACGGCGCCAGATGGGATATAATCGGAATGTCGGTGTATCCATATTGGGCCCAATTGCCCTGGGCTACGGATGATAGTCTGGCGCTGATAACCATGAACGATGTCATCGTAAGGTACAACACGAAAGTAATGGTGGTTGAAGCCGGCTACCTCTACAATGATCCGATCAACGCAAACCACTACTTGTTGGACCTAATAGCAAAAACAAAATCAGCAGGCGGGCTGGGCGTATTCTATTGGGAGCCTGAATGTTATAATTGGCAGGGTTATCAACTCGGGGCATGGGACCCGGCCACGGAAAAGCCCACGGTTGCAATGAATGCCTTCTTAGGCATAAATGCGACACTGGTGAATGAGACAGAGAGTATTTCCGGTTATAATCTCTATGTTTATCCTAATCCATTTAATCCGAGCACGACTATTGAATACGGACTTCCCACATCCTCAAATGTTTCAATTGTGATATACAATGTGCTTGGTGAGGAAGTGGCCCGGCTCCTCAATGCTCGCGAGAACGGCGGTCAGCATGGTGTAGTCTGGTCGACGAATAACGTTCCGAGCGGAGTGTACTTCTGCAGAATGATATCCGGGAATTTCATGGCCGTGAAGAAGATTGTTTTGATAAAATGAAATCCTTTTTCAGTTGAAAGGGAGTATTGAAATGGTTCGACAGATTTACGCGGGACTTGCCTTTCTATGCATCGGATTGCTCCCCGCGCTTGGTGGACAGGTAAGCGGATCTGGTGCAGTGAACTTGAATGCAACGACTCCGCGCGAAAAGCTGCTGCTCGATCCTGGCTGGAAATTCCATCTTGGAGATGCAGCGTCCCCTGAAAAAGATTTCGAATATGGAATCATGGAGACGTTTGCGAAGGCAGGGGTAGCAAGCGGACCCGCACGACCGGACTTCAACGACTCTACATGGCGCACCGTAGATCTTCCCCACGACTGGGCTGTTGAACTGCCTTTTGTCGACGTTGACGACAAAACTGTGAACGACCATGGTTACAAACCGCTCGGCAGAGATTTTCCCTCCACATCGGTTGGATGGTACAGGCGCACATTCACTATCCCTAAGGATGATGGTGGAAATAGGATCATCGTGAAGTTCGATGGCGTCTTCCGTGACAGCAAAGTCTGGTTCAACGGATTCTTCCTGGGGGAACATCTCAGCGGCTACACCGATTTCGATTTCGACGTGACAGACTACGCCAACTTCGGTGGCAGTAACGTGCTTGTTGTACGAGTCAACGCGACGCAGGCGGAGGGGTGGTTTTACGAGGGCGCCGGAATCTATCGGCATGTCTGGCTGCTCGAATTTGCTCCGCTCCATATACCACTCTACGGTACCTACATCACGTCAACAGTAAAAAGCGATTTCGCATCTGCCAATGTTGACATTCGGACCGAAGTCTTCAATCAGGAGTACTTGCAGACTGACTGTCGGCTTGTTTCTGTTCTGCTCGATGAAAAGGGAAAAGAGGTCGGTAGAAACACATCGCAAATCTCTCAGTTGAATCAATATGAGAAAAAGAAATTTAACCAGAAAATAGAAGTGGCCGATCCACATCTCTGGTCGCTGCAGAATCCGTATCTTTATTGCGTCGTTCAACTTGTGGAATCAAAGGGAAAGGTCGTCGATCGAATCACCAGCAAGATCGGCATTCGATCTGTACGATTCGACAGAGACAATGGATTTTTCTTGAATGGCAAGCATGTTGAGATACAGGGCGTGTGCTGTCATCAGGACCACGCAGGGGTAGGTTCGGCCCTTCCCGATGGACTTCAATATTTCAGAATCACGAAATTGAAAGAAATGGGCTGCAATGCATACAGGACCAGCCACAATCCTCCGACGCCGGAACTGCTCGATGTGTGCGATAGCGTCGGCATGCTGGTTCTTGATGAGAATCGATTGATGGGAGGTACGCCTGAGATTAGTAATGAATTTAGAAGACTCATCTTGCGTGACAGGAATCATCCATGTGTAATTGCCTGGTCTATTGGAAATGAGGAGTGGGCGATTGAGAATAGCGAAATTGGTGCAAAGATCGCTCGCACTCTTAAGGGCATCCAGCGTGAATATGACCCATCGAGGTTGTGCACCGCTGCAGCGGACAACGGCGATCAATATGAAGGCATCAATAGCGTCGTCGATATTCGGGGCGAGAATTACATAGAACGGGTGAAGGACTTTGACAAATATCATCGGGCACATCCCGAACAACCGATGT